>CAMUNJ010000047.1 GCA_947090235.1 uncultured Bacillota bacterium | reverse complement strand
AACAGGTTTAGATATATTTTAGTTGACGAATTTCAAGACACCAACACTGTTCAATACAATTTGGTCAAAATGTTGGCATCTGTTCATGGCAATGTTTTTGCGGTAGGGGACGAGGACCAATGTATATATTCTTGGCGTGGAGCAAATTTTCAAAACATATTCAATTTTAAAAAGGATTTTGAAGATTGCAAAGTTTTTAAACTTGAAAGAAATTATCGCTCTACATCTGGCATTTTAAAGATAGCCAATAATGTTATCAAAAACAATTCTGCACGCTTAGATAAAAAGATGTGGACAGACAAAGATGAAGGGCAGCTGCCAGAGTTATACAACGCATATGACGAGCGTGATGAGGCTTTATTTGTTGCTAAAAACATCGAAAAACTTATAGCAAATGGTTATAGATATGATGAAATCGCAGTTTTGATGCGATTAAATGCGTTATCTCGTAGTTTTGAAGAGGCATTTTTATCTTATAATATTCCTCACAGAATTTATGGCGGTTTTAAGTTTTTTGAACGGCAAGAAATTAGATATATAATTTCTTATTTAAGATTATTTATCAATCAAAAAGATGATGTTTCTTTATCTCGTGTTATAAATTTCCCTAAGCGTGGGATTGGTGATGGTGCGATTTCTAAAATAAAGGCTTTGGCAGGTGATAATAGTTTGTTACAAACAATTCTTTCGCCTATTATGACAGAAGAGATGGCAGTTCATAAGAAATTATTGGATTTTATTGAAGTTTACAATAGGCTAAATCTTTTACCTAAAAAACCTATATCTAATTTTGTAGAAGAGGTTATCAAGTCTTTTAAAATTCGCGAAGCATATGGCAACAAAACAGAAGAAGATACAAACAGACTTCTCAATATAGAAAGTTTGGTGGCTTCTGTCAAGGAGTTTGAAAAGGCTAATCCAAATATGGATTTGGGTGATTATCTTGAAACTATAACATTAATAAGCGACAGCGACGAGATTGGAGAGAATGGTGCAGTGACTATTGCGACGGTCCATGCTGTGAAAGGTTTGGAGTTTAAGGCGGTATTTGTTATTGGTTTAGAAGAAGGAATTTTTCCTATTCAACGAGTTTCATCACCTAGCGATTTAGAGGAAGAGCGAAGGCTTTTATATGTTGCAATAACGCGTGCCGAAGAAATTTTATACATGTCACATTGTTCAAAGAGATATATGTATGGGCAAAGCCAGTATCAAGCACCTAGCAGATTTATACGCGAGTTAGGTTTACTTTCTTTGAGTATGTCGCAAGCGGCTAAAAATGATTTTGCTTTTTCGGGTTATCATTCAGGTGGCGGAGATTTCAGTTTTAATGCAAAAAATAAAAACTTGAGTGATGACGAAAGGGCAAGTGCTTATTCTTCTAATTCGGGTTTTAATTTCAAGCACAACGATTTTATGAAAAATGTTAATTCTCGTTCACACGAAAAGCCTAAGAAAGACATTTCTATTTATTGCATTGGGCAGAAAGTTGAGCATCCTAAATACGGCGAGGGTGTTATCAAAGATATAACTCCTGATGGTTTAGTGGCGGACATTGTTTTTGAGGACTTTGGATTGAAGAGTCTTATGTTAGAACTTGCTCCACTAACTATTCTTTAGATTTATCTTCTTTTCTTTATAGAAAAGAAGCAAAAGAACATTATTTTACGATGCTCTATAAGTAAACTTATCTTCGCATGGTAAAAACATATCTTTTCTTATTTTATGAAATCTTAAAATGAAAAATAGTAGTTTTAGCAACTGAAGGATGCGAATGCAGCCAAAGTTGCTAAAAAATAGTTTTCTTTTGTTGCTTTTCTTTTAAAGAAAAGCAAATAATATAACTCTAAACAAAAAAGGAGGCAAAATGGACAAAATAGAAGAAATGAAGAGATTGATTGAGGAAATCAACAAGCATAACTACAACTATTATGTACTTGATAATCCTACAATTTCTGATGTCGAATATGATAAACTTTACTACACTTTGGTTGATTTAGAAAAAGAGTTAAATTTGGTTTTGCCTTCTTCTCCTACACAACGAGTTGGTGGAGAAGTTTTAGAGGGTTTCCAAAAAAAACAACATGAAGTGCAACTTTATAGTTTGAATAAAGTTAGAGATTTTGACGATCTTCGTGCTTGGGTAGAGGAAATGAACAAAATTTCTGGCGGAACAGACTTTGCTTTAGAGTACAAATTTGACGGCCTGCAAATGGTGCTTGAATATGATAATGGTCACCTTTTATCTGCAACTACTCGAGGGAATGGGCTTGTAGGGGAAGATGTGACTGCACAGATAAAAACAATACGATCAGTTCCACTTGAAATTCCTTACAAAAACAAAATTATTGTTCAAGGCGAAGTTATGATGACCAATTCTAACTTTGAATTGTATAATAAAACTGCCACAGAAAAACTTAAAAATCCAAGAAATGCCGCCGCAGGTGCTATCCGCAATCTTGATCCAAAAGAAACTGCTAAGCGTAAACTTGATTATTTTTGTTATTCTATTCTTTTGTGTGAAGGTAGAGAATTTCAAACTCAAACTCAGATGCACAAGTTTTTACAAGAAAACAAATTTCAAACAGGCTTATACTTTAGAAATTTTGAAACCGCAGAGCAATGTATTCAAATGATACAAGAAGTAGATAAAACTAAATCTAAACTTGATGTCTTGATTGATGGAATGGTTTTAAAGGTTAATCGAATTGATGTACGAAAAAAAATAGGTTATACTTCAAAGTTCCCTAAATGGGCAGTTGCTTTTAAATTTGAAGCACAAGAACTTTCTACAATTTTAAAAAAGGTTTCTTGGCAGGTGGGTAGAAGTGGACGCGTTACTCCTATTGCAGAACTTGAGCCTGTGGAACTTGCGGGTGCAACAGTTCAAAGGGCTACATTGAATAATATTGAAGATATTAGAAAAAAAGGTGTTTTTGAAAACAGCAGAGTTTTTGTTAGAAGGTCAAACGAGGTTATTCCTGAGGTTATGGGTTTGGCAGAAAAGTTGCCAGATTCAAAAGTTATTGAAGAACCTGAGTTTTGCCCAAGTTGTGGACATAAACTAATCAAAAAAGGACCTTTGCTTTATTGCATAAATCATGAAGGATGCAAAGAACAAGTGGTTGATAGGCTTGCACATTTTGCTAGTAGAAATGCAATGAATATAGATGGTGTTTCAGATAAAACTGCTGGGGCTTTTTATGATCAACTCAATGTAAGAAATTTATCTGGCTTATATAATATCAAAGAGGAAAATTTATTAAAATTAGAGAAATTTAAGGATAAAAAGGCAAAAAACACAATAAATTCTATAAAAAATAGTAAAAATCCAGAATTATTCTCATTTTTATTTGCATTAGGTATTGCCGAAGTTGGTTTGAAAACAGCAAAAGATTTGGCAAGAACTTTTGGTAATCTACAAAATATAATAAGTGCTAGCAAGGAAGAAATTGCTGGTGTTCGTGATGTTGGTGAAGTTATAGCACAAAACATTGTCGACTTTTTTAGCGACGAAAAAAATCTAGAAGAAATACAAAGATTATATGATGCAGGAGTTGTTATAAAGCAGGTTGAAATAAATTGTAAAGAGACTGCTTTGACAGGTAAGACCATTGTATTGACGGGGACTCTTCCATCTTTGACCAGGGATGAAGCAACCAAATTGATTGAAGAGGCTGGTGGAAGAACATCAAGTTCGGTTTCAAAAAACACAGACTATGTTTTGGCTGGTGAAGAAGCAGGTAGCAAATTGCAAAAAGCCAAAGCGTTGTCAATAACAATAATTGACGAAAATCAATTTAGAAAATTGCTAAATCAATAAGATTTTGATATTGACAGTATTTTGAATTTATGTTAAAATTTCACAAAGGATATGTTTATGAAAAATATTGAAGATATTAATTGCGATTGTGATCTTGAGAAATATTTGTTTACTAATGATTTTGGGATTGAAGAATATAAATATTTTATTCACAGTGAATATAATGTAAAAAATGAATATTTTATTAAGTTTGCCAATTCATATTTTCTCTATAAATTATATAGTGCGAAGGAAGCAGAGTTGAAAGATAAAAATAAACAATTCAAACTTGCCAAGTTCAACTCAAGAAAATTAAAATTTTTATCTGTATTTATGGGGGCTTGGGGAGGGGCTGGACTTTTACAAAGTGGATTACTTTTGGCTCATGACTATAAGGGTTTAGCAATATTCGGTTTAGGTACTGCTATTATGACTACTTGTTTAAGTGTTGTTTTGGCTGCAGTTGACGAGAATCAGAAAAAGCAAAGGCCTCCTGAGGTTCAAGAAGCTGAAAAGCAATTAAAGAATATTAAAAAGTATTTGAAGTCTTCGTTAAAAGAAAGTAAAGTTTTGAAGAAAAAGGCAGAGAAAGAATATACTTTTATGTTGGGGCTCTGTAAGGAAAGCGGAATAGATATGGCAGAATTTGAACAAATTGAGCAAAAGTAATTATTTTTATAAGAATTAAAATTGTATAAATTTTAGATAAAACAAAATCAGGAAATGCCTGATTTTGTTTTATGTTAATTTAAAAATGCCTATTGACAAATTACATTTTTATGATAAAATATAGTTGATTGATAATATTTTTTCACAAAAGAGGGGAGAAAATGGCTAAAAAAGATAAAAAAACAATTACACATAAAAAGTTACTTATTAGAGATGGTATTTTATTGGGAGCAAATGTAGCTGGTGGTGTGACAGGTTTAGCACTTGCTTCTAATATATTATTGACAGGTCTCTCTGTTGCCACTTTGGGGTTAAGTACTGTTTGGGTATTTTTAGGAGTAAAAGCAATCAAGGCAATCAAGGCTAAAAAAGAAAACTTAGTGTTAGATAATGATAAATATAATGTTCACAGGAGAAAGTATAAGCAGGCTCTGCAAGAACAAAAAAAAGAGATTAAAAACGAAAAAGTTGCTTTTAAAGAAAAGAAAAAAGAAATCACAGAAACAACCTCATCAAAGGCGGAAGCAAAATCTATGATAAAATATGCTAAGATTGAGGAAAAGGGGCATTTAAAATCAATTCCAAAAAAATCTAAACCATATAAAATAGCAAAAGGATTTGCAATAATTTCAACGATATTGGCCACAACGGCTACAATTCTCTCAGGATTTTTCTTTGTAAAAGAATTTGAGAGTGCTGATGCTTTTGCAAATGAATCAAATCAAAATCAAACTCAATTCCTTGATGCTGAAAATGCGACAAATCTTGGCTTGTCTTTAGGTCTTGCAGGTATTCAAGTTGCAAATACTATAGTTGCTGTTCAAGGTGCTTCTAATAAAGCAAGAAAGCGTGAGGACGATGTGATTGAACACGCTCAAGAACTATGTAATTAATTACAAAAAATCTTTGTTAAATCCATGTAAAAGTCTTGACAAAGATTTTTTTTTGTTTTATAATGTGCGAGTATGCTTCGTTGTCGGAGGCAGTGCTAAAACTTCTCTATATTATATAGAGGAAAAGCATAAACAAACAACAAGTGAGATTTATCTTGCTGATTTGCTTTATAGTAAGCAAAGTTGTCCAAGTGGTTGTGGATAATCGTGTTGTTCATGTTTTACACAAGTTTTTTGCATGTTTACGCGACGCATACATATATCGTCGCGTTTTTTAACGACAAAAAATTTTAAAAGGAGGAATTAGGATGCCTACAATTAATCAATTGGTTCGCAATGGCAGAAAAACTTTTGATAAAAAATCAAAAGCTCCACTTCTTGAAGAAAACCCTCAAAGAAGAGGCGTTTGTCTTTCTGTTAGAACTGCTACACCTAAAAAACCTAACTCAGCGCTTCGTAAGATTGCCAGAGTTAAACTTACAAATGGTTTTGAAGGTACTTGCTACATTCCTGGCGTAGGTCATAACTTGCAAGAGCACAGTGTTGTTCTTATCCGTGGTGGAAGAGTTAAAGACTTGCCTGGTGTGCGTTATCATATTGT
>CAMUNJ010000046.1 GCA_947090235.1 uncultured Bacillota bacterium | reverse complement strand
AGTTAGGAGCAAAAAGAAAACATAGGCTGTTTTTGTCTATGTTTTTCTTTTATTAATCCGCTAGTTTCAAAATTGAGTGACCAAACCTAGTTTTTTATTTTATAATTTCATCAATTATGTATTTAGACCAATCTTTCAAGTCGGGTATTTGTTTTGCTTTGTCAATGTCAATAAATTGTGCTCTGCCATCAATAAATTTAGGCTCAAATTCTTCTTCAAGTAGAATTGTATGCATTGCACCAAAATGTTTTGAATTATTAAGGTCTGTTTGCTGATATATTATGTAAGATTTTAAATAAGCATCGCAGTTCATATAAATATCAATCCCTAATTCTTCCTTAATTTCTCTTCTTGTTCCATTTAAAAGGGCAGTGGTATTTGAAAAATCCTTATCTACTTTATCAAGATGTCCACCTACATATAGCAAAGTTTTTCTTTTTTCTGGAGAGTTTTCTTTCCCAACATTCTTGTCGCTTTTGCGAAGTGTTAAAATTTTGCCAGACTTGGTAAGTAAGATTCCTGCACAAACGGGTTGGACTGCATTGTCCATTTCTTCAACTTCTTCTCTGCAGTCGAAGTGTAAGATATGTTTGTCGCAAATATTAATGTCATTTATTCCAGTTTGTAATTTTATTGCTGATTTATAATAAAATCCAATCTTTTCCATAACAACTCCTAAAAATATTATAACATAGATTTTTCTGTTGTCAATAGCGGATTTTAAAGTTATAAAAAATAAATTTTAGGCAAAAATCAAACAAAAGGGAGGAATTATGAAAAAGGTTTTTATTTGTTTTATATTGGGGCTTATGATTTTTGCCGGCGGAGCAACCTTTTTTGGATGCGAAAATGCAACTGAGATAAAAGCAGTTTCTATAACAGAAATAACTTCTGCTGGAAGCGAAAATTATGGAATAAAAATTTCTTATCAGGATGACAAGCGAATTGAAAAGAAGGGTACTGATATACAAGTTAAGTGTGATAGAAAAATAGACAATATTGTGATTTGGCATGAAGGGCAAGAAAAGAAAAGTATTGCTTTTGGTGAAAAAGATAGGTGGTATAGTTTAACAACATTACTTGCTTTTGCTGATAATAAACCTAATACGGAGAAATTTGAGGAGTTTGGACAGGCTTTATCAAAAATATTGCTGTTTAATAGTAAAGAAAAGATTAAACTAACATTTCGTGTGGTTGTTGGAGATATAGAGCCAAATGTTCAAGGTAGTGGAGAAGTTTTAACCGGATCAACCGAAGTTTCTAATGAGTTTATTTTAAAATTCAATCAATAAAAAAAGACGGATTCCCGTCTTTTTTATTTTTGTTCTTCTTCAATTTTAGGTTGTATTTTATCTACAACTTGCATAAACGCTTGACTGTCAATTTTGCCTTTTTTGTAAGCAATAAAGGCATTTTTAAGTGAAGGGATGTTCTCGTCAAAATTTTGAGATAAAACAAGTGTTTCATGTTCTTGCTGAATAAAATTTGTTTGTTCAAGTTTTTCTTTTACTTGAGTATTTTGAGAATAAAGTAAATGATAAATCATATCAACTTTTTGTTCAATTGTTAGATGTGAATTTTTAGCAATAGCAATTTCTGTTTCAGTATCTAAGATTGTTGCCTTTTCATAGCCATTTTTGTCGCTCATTTCAACAGGTACAACCATCTTCTTTTCTTCTTCACTCAAATTTTCTTTAAGCCAATTTTCACATTGATTTTGCAATTTTGTTGCCTTGCTCCAATCATTATGATTTCCATTTTCGTCAAATGGTACTGCACAGTCTACAAGGTTAAGAGTCCAAAACTGCATAGTTTTGGCTTCACCTCTTTCGCACTCCTCTCTGTTTAGCCATAGGCACTTTGTGCCATTGGCTAAAGTGATGATATCCGCATTGCTTGTTATTTCCTTAGTTTTACCATTACCATCATATACAGGACCACCATCGCCATTTTCATAAACTACGGCTGTACGCTTTTCTTGCTTGCAACCTTTAACAAGGTTGCATTCTGGATTATAGATTAGGTTGAAAGCGACACGCAGGCCGGAGCCATTACTGCCCGAATACCTACTACCGCGAGTGCCATCCGTACTCCCATAAAAGACTTCATCAGACGACCCGACAAGAGCACTTCTCAAAAAGAAGTAGCCTGTTTTATATGTATCATTTTCCCATGTTCCATTATTTTTTGCTTTTTTAGATAATTTTGCTCCCATATAAGCCCTAAATTTAGACCAAACATTATCATATTCACTTGCACTTGGTATGTAGGCTTTTAAAATGATAAGTCTTTTGTGTGTTTGATAATTGGAAAGTTTTTTTAATTTTTGTTTTGAGTTGGAACATTTTCTTTTTTCATAGCTTTCACTAGTACTTCTTTCGGAAGACCTATTAAACATTTCGCTTGCCGCAGCAGATATAGATGGTGATATAAACATATATTTTCTCCTTCGATAACAAAAGTATATCATAATTTTGAGGTGATTTCAAGAGGTAATTTGAAAATTTTTATTAACTTTTGCAATTTGCTTTTATTTTTTTGTAAAGTATAGTAAAATATTGTAAGGAGAAAGTTATGTTGCAAGTTAAAAATTTGTTTTTGAAATATACTCGAGAATATTTTGCTCTTTATGATATAAATATTGATGTTGAACAAGGCGAAAGTGTTGCTTTGGTTGGTGAAGATGAAAGCGGTAAAACTTCGTTATTGCGTATTCTCGCTAAACTTGAAAAACCAAGCAAGGGCAATGTTTATATCAAAGATATCCCTTTAAAAAAGTTAAATTATAAGACAGATATTTCTGCTGGGTATGTTCCGGCTACTCCAGTTTTTTTGGAGAAGAAAACTGTATATGAAAATTTTAAGTATATTTTAAAAGAGCATGGATATAGTGAGAGTGAAATTGAAAATAAGATAAACAATGTTTTGATTGAATTTTCTATTGAAAAACTTAAAGACCAAAAGGTTAGTGAACTCACATTAGAAGAAAAATATGTTTTATCTTTTATTCGTCTATCTTTCCGTGAACTTGAAATTTTAATGGTAGACAATATTTTTGATAATATAGGTGAGGAAACACAAGAGGCTATATTTAATTTGATCAAACAATTAAAGTTAAAAAACACAACACTTTTGGTTGCTACAACTAAACCAGAAATTGCAAATAAGATTTGTAAGCGTAAAATATTCTTTAAAAATGGTTCTATTGTAAAAGAATAAAAAGTTATAAGACTTTTTATATTATAAAACAGCCCCAGGACTGAAAAGGTCTAGGGGTTGTTTTTATAGAATTTCATTTTTAGGTAATTCGCCTTGTGTGACTATAACTTCTTCTTGAGGAATCTCTTCTTTTTTATCTTCTTTTTTCTTTTTGTTTAGCGACGAAAATAGACTAAAAAGATTGTTGGCGTCATTGCCGCCATTATTTTGCGTTGATAGTAATGTAGAAAGCATATCTAAATCCTTGTTTTCGCCTTTATTTCCCATCATTGATAAAAGCAATGGGAGGATATTATTCCCACCAAAATTCATATTTTGATTATTTTGTTGTGGTTGACTATCAAAATTATTGGATTGAGAATTTGCAGGATAAGCCTCAACTGGATAAAGGGGAGGAATGTTTTGCGGCTTTGTGTTATTTTGTGTTGTATTGTTGTTTGTTCCCAGCATTGATGTGAGAGTTTGTAAAATATTATTTTCCATATTGATATATATTCTACAATTAACAATTTTAGTGCAACAATTTTTTATGCTGCAATCATATAATGGCATAGGAGGTTTTATGAAAGGTAGTTTATCGGGATTTGGCAACAGAGATATTAAAAGAGAACAGGCTCAGGGAAATAATCAGAATTTTAATAATCCAAACATCAGTTCAAGTGTAGAGCAAGATGTATTAAAACAATATGAGAACATAAAAAATATGTCTCAAGGTGAGGCACAAAATCAATTGTTTAACGAAGTTTTAAAACAAAAGCAGAATGGTACTTTTAATTTTGAAGGTCTTTCACAACAAGTGGAAAGTTTGAAAGGTTATTTGCCTGAAAAAGATTATACAAATTTAAGGAAGTTATTAGAGAGTTTACGATGAATTTAGATAAGATTGACAAAAGCCTTTTAAGCAAAGTGACTACATTTTCTGCTCAAAATAATATCGAATGTATTGTTAAAGTTAACAACATACAAAAGATTAAAAAATATTTTTTACATAAAGATATAAAAATTTTACATGAATATTTATTCATAAATTCATTTAAAATTTTAGTAAATAAAAATCAATTATTTCAATTATCCTCGCTTGCAAGTGTGAACAAAATTTATTCAATTACTAGTGCCTGTGCATTGATTGATGTTTCTAAAAAGATTTTAGGTGTAGACAAAACACCATTAACTGGGAAAGGGGTCACAATTGCTTTTATTGACACAGGTATTTTTTCGCATGCCGATTTTCTTATAGGTCGAAAGAGAATCAAATATTTTAAAGATTTTGTTTTGAATAAAACACGAAACTATGACGACAACGGTCATGGCACTTTTGTTGCAGGTGTATGTGCTGGGGGTGGAGTTTTATCTGGTGGATTATATAGTGGGGTTGCACCTCAGGTTGATATAATTTCTTTAAAAGCACTCAATGGATTAGGTGAGGCTTCAGCAGATAAAATATTAGATGCAATGGAATGGGTGTTTGATAATCATAAAAAATATAATATCAAAGTTGTATGCATGAGTTTTGGCAGTGAGCCTTTAGGATACAACGATCCAATTATGAGCGGTGCTGAAGCATTATGGCGTGAAGGAGTGACTGTTGTTGCTGCTGCTGGCAATAGTGGGCCAGAATATCAAACTATCAAAAGCCCAGGTGTTAGCAGTCAAATAATAACAGTTGGGGGATTTGACGATAATCGTATAGATGGAAGGTTTCAAGAAAGTTTTTTTGAAATAGCAGATTTTTCTTCTCGTGGCCCTGCCTTTAAAAGATTTAAGCCTGACCTAGTTGCTCCGTCAGTAGATATCACTTCTTGTGGTATTTCAAAATTTTATACAACTTTAAGTGGCACAAGTGTCGCTACTCCAATGATTGCAGGAGTTGCATGTTTATTATTACAAAAGCGACCAGATTTAACCCCTTTGCAAATTAAGCAGGCTTTAATTTCTGTTTGTCAACCTATTACTTTGAATCATAATTTTGAAGGGTATGGATATCCAAACTTAAAAAATCTATTATAAAAATGCCATGTTTTTTGCATGGCATTTTAATTAACCCAATGGATTTTTCTTTTCTTCTTTTTTTATAATTTCGACTATTTTTTGACTAGAATTGAAATTTTGAGTTAATTTCATATTTTTTTTGATTTTTTCGTTGTTTTTTATTAAATTATCCAATTTGCTTAAAAATTTATCTTGTGTGTATTCCTCTTCTTGCAATATATCTGCTATTTCCATATTTGTAAATAGTTTTGCATTTTCTATTTGATCGCCTCGCGAACATGCTTTTGAAAGTGGAATTAAAAGTGAAGGTATTCTAAGTGCTAAAAGTTCGTTTATAACTCCTGAGCCAGCACGAGAAATAGCATAGTCGGCAAAAGCATAATAGTCTCCAATATTTTCAGCATAACTTACCTGTAGATAATTTTTTGCAGAATGATTCTCTTTTGCTTGTTTACCTGCAATATGAACTATATTAAATTTTTGAGTTAAAACTTGTAGATTTTCCCAAACTTTTTCATTTATAAATTTTGCTCCTAGAGAGCCACCAATAACAAGCAGATTAGGTAAACACCTATCAAAATTTCCTTGTTCAAAAATTTTCATCCTATTGCCTTTAAATACCTTTGCTCGAATAGGCTGTCCTGTAAAAATACATTTCTTTTTCTTTGCCGTTTGTTTAAAGGTTGTGCACATAACATTACAACGCTTTAAAATAATTTTATTTGCAAGACCAAAAGAAAGGTCGCTTTCATGGCTTATGATAGGGATACCCAATTTTTTTCCAGCAATAACCGTTGGTACAGAAACAAAACCACCTTTAGAAAATATAACATTGGGTTGTATTTTTTTTAAAACCTTTTTTGCGTCTTTTATTGCCTTGGCAAGTTTAAAAGGAATCAGTAAATTTTTAGGTGTAAGTTTTCTTTGTAATTTGACGGTTGAAATCTCATGAAAAGTTATATTCTTTTCTTTAGCAAGAATTTCTTTTTCCATTCCATTTCCACCAATAAAGTGTACCTCATAATCATCACCTAATTCTTCGCTTATTGCAAGGGCAGGGTAAATATGTCCAGCTGTACCTCCGCCAGTCAAAACTATTTTTTTCATGTTATAAATCTCCTCCATATATTTTACGCAATATCTTTAAAAAATATTTTATATGAATAAATATGCACTATAATAAATAACTATGCAATTTATGCAACTTTTGCTTTTGTAAAAATAAATCGCAATTTTTGCACATTTTGTTTTTAATTTTTTTAAATTTTTGTTATACTTAATATATAAATTATTTATAGGAGTTTTCATGGCTGGACAAAATTATGATTCAAAAGATATTGTAGTTCTTGAAGGACTTGATGCCGTTAGATTGCGTCCTGGTATGTATATCGGTACTACTG
>CAMUNJ010000045.1 GCA_947090235.1 uncultured Bacillota bacterium | reverse complement strand
CAATCCGAAACAAAGAGAGAGGAAGAATCCAATACTTCTCTTTTTTGTTTTGATAATTTTTAGTTTTGTGTTATATTATGAATATGGAAAAAGTAAAAGAGAAAAAATCTATTTTTTCAGCAATAAAGTTGCTTTGGAGCGTGATGACAACATCACAAAAATTTTTGTGTATTCCTTTGTTTATCGCACTTATGGCAAGACCTTTTGCACTTTTGATGCCAGTTCAATGCATAGCATCTATAATTTCAAAAATTGAAGGAAAAGAAGCATATATTTTTGGCATAGCTTTGCCATCAAATTGGAGCATAGAAATTGTTGCATTGTTTACATTCTCTTTGGTTTTTATTTTTTGGCTTATTGGATCAACAGCTTATTATTGTTTGTGGACGGCAAGCGGAAAGCTTACAAATCAACTTAATGAAAAGGCACTTGAATGGACACTTTCACCACGCAAAAACTCAAACATAGAAATGACTAAAGGTGAATTTTGTTATCTTATCAAAAGTGCCACTGATAACATCTCTGATTTTGTAGAGACTTTGTTTATTTCTATAATTCCACCGCTTGCATCTTTTGTTTTGTCTATTATTTATATTGGCCTTATCGATTGGATTGTAATGCTTGTTGTTCTTGGTGTAAGTCTTATTCTTATGTTGTTTGCTTATATGAGAGTGCGTCTTGAAAGAAAGTTGATTGTGAATGAGGAAGTTTATAGAGGCAAAATTAACAATTTGTTTCTTAATTGCGTGACAAACTTACCCTTTTTAAGTTTGTTTAAATGCCAGTTATATGAGAAAAATATTTTATTAAAACATAATCATAACTATTATAGAAATTTAAAAAAACGCACATATATTCAGTGGACTTACTGGCTTATAGTTATGGCTTTCGAATATGGTTCTATGGCAGCTTCCGTTATAATTGCAAATGGTCATACAGCAACCAACATGCTGTCGATTTCTTCCGCAATACTTCTTCTGGGCTATATTTTAAATGTGTATGATCCTATTGAAAGTCTTGGATACAACATATCTTCTTTGCAACAAGGAGCAATAAAGATAAATCGCATAACTCTTGTAAAACCAAATCAAAACTCGTTGATAAAGACGAATGCAAACAAAGTTGTAATAGATAAGATAGAGAAAATAGAAATAAAAGATTTATGTATAGAGCAAGGTCTTTTTAGGTTAGATAATATCAATTTAACATTTAACAAAGGCGATATGGTAGCACTTGCCGGAGCAAGCGGCTCAGGGAAAACTTCTATTATCCAGTCACTTCTGGGACTAAGAGAATACAAATATGGAAAAATACTAATAAATGATGATATCGAAGTTAAATCTTTATTCTTTAATGATGATAAAATTTCTTATGCTTTGCAAGAGATGCAGTTGTTTGACCGGTCAGTAGATGATAATATTTTTTATCCAAATTTGACAAAAGATAAAGAGGCCATTCGTATAACAAAAGCCCTTGGACTCGACAAGATTGTTGAGCAAAATGCAAATATGTCTAAAGATATTGAGCAAAAACTTTCGGGTGGCGAAAAAAAGCGTATTAATGTTGCTCGTGCAATGATAAAACATGCACAGTTATATATATTAGATGAACCGACAAACGAACTTGACAAGAAAAATGTTGAAACAGTAATAAAGCTATTAAATAAACTAAAAAATAATGCAATTGTTATTGTAATTTCGCATGATTCAAGACTTTTAGAAAAATGTAATAAAGTTTATTATTTTTAGTTAAACAAGTGTTGTATCAAGCCTTAAATTAACTTTTAATCGTACATACCCAACACCAACTTGGATTTGCCAGCGGTTCGGATATATTATCACTTGTCGCACCATATTAAAACGCTATAAGTCTTTAAAATATAGATTTGTAGCGTTTTTTCTTTTGATACCAAAATTTCTGGTGATTTTTATAAGTAAGGTGTTTTTAGTGGGGTAAAAACACTGTTTTTGGTATCAAATTTGGAATCAAAATAAGTTTTTATTTTAGATGTTGACTTTTTTATCTAATGACCGTATAATAAATCTATAATTTTCATTTAATATTTGAGGAGGAATTTATGAAAGATGTAGTAAGAGTATATTTTACTGTAACTCGTGTACTTGCTTTAATTTTTGGTATTTTATTATGTATAACTATCATTGGGGCAATTTTGGGAATTCCTATGATTATTGCTAGCAACAAGTTTAGGGACGCATCAAACATGTCTAACAAAGAATTAGTAGAAAATCGTGGAACTATTTTAGGTTGGGGAATATTTCTCGCTATAATTTTTTCGCCTACTATATTTGGTTTGATTATTTTGCTAGTATTGGCTTTTATGGTGGATAATTATATAAAAAACATAGAACAAGGTTATGAAGAACTTAACAACAGAAGTTTTGTTGATACTGTTGAGGAGGGGGCTTCAAAAACTTGGCAAAATGTTAAGGAGACTTTTAGCGGAAGCAAGACTGATCTTGACAGGCAAAAGGTTGAACTTAAAAAATTGGAAAAGATGAGAGAAGAAAATTTGATTTCTACTGAAGAGTACGAAACTTTAAGAAAGAAAATTTTAGGCTTATAATTTAAAATTCTTAAATTTGCTTGACAAAATTATGATTTTTTTCATATAATAAACATGTAAAATTAAAGATTATTGTTTTGGAGGGAACTATGTCCGTTATGTTTTGGGTTTGGCTTGGAGTTCTGGTTGGTATGGCTGTTATAGAAATGATAACTGCAGAACTCGTTTCGATCTGGTTTACTATCGGTGCTATACCTCCTTTTATTATGGCTGCAATTATGGGTAATACATTGTGGGAAATTCAAGTTGCTGTTTTTATAGTTGTTAGTGCTTTATGTATAATCTTCTTGAGAAAGATAACAAAAAAATGGTTGTTTAAAAATGTTAACGAAAAAACTAATCTTGATACTTATATTGGAAAGAAGGTTAGAATGCTTTCTAGGACAGACTTTGAAACTTTGGGAGCAGTTAAGATAAACGATGTTGTTTGGAATGTTGTTGCAGATGATAACGAAACCATTGAAAAAGACAAAGTTGTTGAAATTGTAAAAGTTAGTGGAAATAAACTTATTGTTAAGCAGACAAGCGGAAAGGTTAGAGAAGAGATTAATCCTAGCAAGGAAAATTTAGATATAAAAACTGCCGAAGTTAAGAAAGGAGGAGAAAAATAATGAGTGCTTGGGGAATTGTTTTAATTGTTTTAGGTGTGCTTGCGTTAATTATTCTTTGTTGTTCTATTAGAATTGTTAGACAGGCAACTGCTGTTGTAGTTGAAAGGCTTGGTAAATACAGAAAAACTCTTGAAACTGGAATTCATATGATTATTCCTTTCTTTGATAGATGTTCTCGTGCAATTTCTTTAAAGGAAATTGTTGCAGACTTTAAGCCACAACCAGTTATCACAAAAGATAATGTTACAATGCAAATAGATACAGTTGTTTATTTTCAAATAACTGATGCTAAACTTTTTACTTATGGTGTTGATGATCCTATTAGAGCTATTGAAAATTTAACAGCAACAACTCTTCGTAATATTGTTGGTGAACTTGAACTTGATGAAACTTTAACTTCAAGAGATACAGTAAACACCAAAATGAGAGTTATTCTTGATGAAGCAACTGACCCATGGGGTATTAAGATAAATCGTGTTGAACTCAAGAATATTTTGCCACCACGCGATATTCAAGATGCCATGGAAAAGCAAATGCGTGCAGAGCGTGAGCGTCGTGAACAAATTTTGAAAGCAGAAGGTGAAAAGAAATCTAGCATTCTTGTTGCGGAAGGTGAAAAGCAAGCCAAAATTTTGCAAGCCGAGGCTGACAAAGAAGCCAAAATTTTGCAGGCTGAAGCCGAAAAAGCAGCAGTTATTGCAAAGGCTGAGGCAGAAAGTAGAGCAATAGAATTGATCAATACAGCGAAGCCTAATGCTTCATACATCACATTGCAAGGTTTTGAAGCGCTAAAGGCACTTGCTGATGGAAAGTCAACAAAACTTATTGTACCTAGTGAAATACAAAATGTTTCTGGACTTCTTGCTAGCATGACTGAAGTTGTAAATTCAACTAAAGATGTTAAAGAAGAGAAAAAAGAAAATAAAAAATCTAAATAAAGGGAATTTAGTTTAATGAAAAATGTTAAATCTTTTATTTGCAACACTGTTGCATTATTAGTTTCAGTTTTATACTTAATTTTTATGGGGCAACCAGGCGTAGGCCTTGTACAAAGTTTATCACTTGGTGGAATTGAAACTTCAAATACTGTTTGGACTTCTGGCTATAATCTTATTAATTTTTCAAGTAATGATGGTAAAGCAACTGCTCTTGCTGTAGGTCTTTTAATTGCTACTATTTTGGCTTGTGTTTTAATCTTGACTTCTATTTATGGAATTTTAAGATCATTTAATGTAGTTAAAGCAAATAAAGCAGACAAAATTGTTAGATGGGTAAATGTATCTGTTGCAAGTTTATTTGTTGTATTTATGTCACTTGCTTTAATTATGGCAATTTGCATTGTTGCAGACTTTAATAGTAAAGTAGAAGTTTTATTGAGCGAAAAGATTGGTTGGGGATTGGTTATCAATTTTGTACTTTCAATCGTTTCTCTAGTTGCTATCTGCTTTGATAAAGGTGCTAAGAAGGCTGCTAAATCTAAAAAGAAATAATTTTTAAACTAAAATAAAATAGAGTAAGTATTTTCACTCTATTTTTTTATAAAATAAAGTCATTTAAAAAATATTCAAAAAATTGTATAAAAATGCATAAAATTGCTTGCTAAAAAATTTTTAATATGTTATAGTATAGATACTTTCTTAGATTATATCGATTTAAGAATTGTATAAGTATAAATTTACATAGGAGTTTAAAATGTCACAAGAGCAGGCAAAGTCATTGTTTCCATCATTAAGCCAATTATTAATGTTGTCAGAATCTAACTGGGAACAAGATCTTTCTTTGACAGAATATTTTGGACTTGTTCTTGCTTATAATGATAAAATTGTAGGTAGAAAGAGAGAACATAAAAAAAGATTAGGTAAAGTTGTTTATGATCTTTCTAATGAAGAAAAAACTGCACTTGAACTTGCCTTTAAAGCAGATTTAACTGGAAATTTTAGTGAAGAAGATGTTGTTAAAAAATTTGAGAGTTTTTGCAGCAGAGAAGTAAATGATGTTTTAAGAGATGATACTAATCGTAAAGAAAAACTTAGCAAATTACATAACTTGGCTGTTGCTAAATTACTAGAAAAACCTTTGATGTTTGGTTCTTTTGATTATTATTCAAAGGTAACTCAAATTGCTGAACAATTAAATAGTAAATTAAGTAAAGATAATTATAGAAGAGAATGCGAATTTCTTGATAATCTCGGTTCTTTTTTACAAGACCCAAATAAATTGAAAGCAATGGCTGAAAACAATAATAGTAGTGCTGAAATATCTCAAATGCGAGAGGGTATTGAAAGTGCAAGTCAAATAACTTTGGAAAACATTTATGTTCATATTTTACGAAGTGTGAATTGTAGTGTTGGAATTGATGCATACAATCAAATTAATGAAGATGCTCAAGTAGGTTAAAAATCTTTAAAAATATATATTTTATTTGTTAAAAACACTTGACAAAGACTTTATAATTGTATAAAATATAATCGTCTTGATTTAAGGCGATTTTTTGTTTGCACTAGCCCCGCGGATAAAGAACGCTTAATCAACAAATTAACGGAGGAATTTTTATAATGAAAACTTATATGGCAAAACCTGCGGACATTCAAAGAAAATGGTTCGTAGTTGACGCAACTGATAAGCCTCTTGGTAGAGTTGCTACTACAGTTGCAGATATATTGACTGGTAAAGTTAAACCTACTTACACACCTCATGCTGATAACGGCGATTTTGTTATTGTTATTAACTCTGACAAGGTTAAACTTACTGGAAACAAACTTATTGATAAAAAACACATATGGCATACTGGTTATGTTGGCGGTCTTAAAGAAGTTGATTATGGTACTTTGATGAGAGAAAATTCTCCAAAAGCTATGGAACTTGCTGTTAAAGGTATGCTTCCAAAAAATAGCGTTGGTAGAAAACAATTTACTAGACTTCATGTTTATAAAGACGAAAAACATGGTCATGACGCTCAAAAACCAGAGGCAGTTGAAGTTAAAGGAGTTAGAAGATAATGGCAGAGAAGAAAGTTAAAACAGGAAGCCAAATTATTGCAACAGGAAGAAGAAAAAGTTCTATCGCTAGAGTTAGACTTTTCCCTGGTAATGGTAAAATCACAGTTAATGATAGAGAATTAGGTGAATATCTCCAAAGAGATACTCTTGTTTTGGTTGCTAAACAACCTTTAGCACTTACAAGCACACAAGATAAATTTGACGCTATCATCCGTGTTGACGGTGGTGGTATTGCTGGACAAGCTGGTGCAATTTGTCACGGTCTTGCTCGTGCTTTAGTAAAAACAAGCGAAACTTACAAGAAAGAACTTAAGGATGCAGGACTTCTTACTCGTGACTCTCGTATGAAGGAAAGAAAGAAATACGGTCTCAAGAAGGCAAGAAAGGCTTCACAATTCTCAAAGAGATAAGCAATATGCTTATTTCTTTTTTTATTTACTTTCTTTTCTTTTAAAGAAAAGAAACAAAAGAAGACTAGAAATTAGCCGTTTAACAAATTTTTAATTTGATAAACGGCTAATTTTAACTTTTTACTTACAATTAAAATATAACAAAAAAGACTAATTATTCTTGATTTTTTATAGAAATTTTGTTATTCTTTTTGTGAAAAGTTATAGGATTTGCTATTTTAAATCGCTACAAGCCTTTTAAATAAAGGGAAAGAGGCGAATATAAAAAAATTTTTAATTTTTTTTAAAAACTATTAACTCTCCAGTTTACTGTAGTGTTAAAATATGGCCAAGGAGGAAGGAAATGAGCGAATTATACAAAATTGGACAGGTTAGTGAACTTTGTGATATCTCTATCAAAACTTTGAGATTTTATGAAGAAGAAAAACTTATCAAACCGGTAAAGGTCGACATTTATTCGG
>CAMUNJ010000044.1 GCA_947090235.1 uncultured Bacillota bacterium | reverse complement strand
ATCTACGGCACACGCTTCCGTGTGTTTCATGCTGTGAGCAATTAAAAAATGTGACATATGGTCAGTCCGCTCGCGGTCTATGCCTGCGAACTTGTCCACGCAAATTCTCTTTGATTGCCGGTAACCAAAGTAACCTTGCGCTTCAACCCGTAATTCACAGCTTCTCTATTCTAACAAATTCAAACAACTATGTCAAGGCTTTTTTCAAAAAAAATTAATAATTTTTGATATAATTTTAGACATAAAATTTCTTGCAAAACTCACTCTTGACTTAGGGTAATTTTGATGTTATTATAAGTAAAAAAAGGAGATATTATGGCATTTGAAATATACACAAAAAAAGGCAAAATAAATAATAAAGAACAAAGCCAATTAAAACAAATGACAATCAGCTATTACAAGCCATCCCGAAAAAGATTTGCAAGAAAAACTATTTTAATCTTACCTCAATATAATGAAGAAAGTTATAATAGAGCCCTTTTTGGAGACATAGTTGGAACAAAAAATGAATATGACCTTTGTACGCTTGCTTATTTACAAATGTTTGCAAATCTGCAAGATGTGGATATTTGCTTACAAGAAACTTTTGTCAAAAATATTGATCCCCAAGTAATTAGTAAATCTTCTATTGTAGATGGCAAATTTATTAAACCTAGAGATATAGACTCTTCTTTTCAGTTTAACTTTCCTGTTCTCGACAAATAAAACCCTTTATAATGATTCTATTTATTAATAAATATTATATATAATATATATAGCAAAATAATCAAAAAAACCTTGAAATAAAAGTTGACTACAATATTTTGTTTGTGCTAAAATGAAAGCCCAAAAGGAGAAAAAGATGAAAAGAATAATTGGACGAATACAAACTGGACCAGATATTTTACGCGGCTGTATATTGAAAGTAGATAAGAAAAAAGAAAATAATGCGATACAGTTTTTTCAAGGCTTTCATGAATATTTAGATGTAGTAATTTCAGATTGTCAATTATTAGCAAATAAACAATCATGCTCTATAGAACTTAAAAGTTCATTCTTAAAAACATTGTACTCAAATAATTTTGAATCTCCTCTAATTAAAGCCCAAAAATATATAATGCCTGCCTTTTTCGAAACTTTTGCTGATACACTCTATGTAGTAGATGTTTATAAGCCACACTCAAATAAAATTATTGAAGCTCTTCAACCTTATGAACCTACAAATAATTTAACAAAAAACAACGAAAATCAATAAATTTTCCTTGTTTTTATTTTTTTTGATAGATTTTATTAAAATCTTGATATTGACTTTATTGCTAAGACTTGTTATAATAAAAGAGTTAAAGGAGTAAAAAAATGAGTCAATACAGATTACCAAAAGTTTTAGGTTACATTAAAAGCAACAATTTAAGAAAAGGCTTCCCTATCATCAATGAGTTAAGGCAACTTAGAGAGGTAGAAGCTCGCTATGAAAGTGAACAAGGCTGGATGCAAGCAAAGGTTGCAGATTTACAAAACCTTGCCAACAAAAACAATAACAACATCACTCTTTCTAAAGGCTTTTTAAAGAGAATGCAAGAAGCTTCTTTTGCATCTCCACAAATAGTTAAAGGTAGATATATTCAACCTGACTATTCAATATATAAAGACGCCTTACCTGAGGGCAAAGATGTTGCAGATTGCGTACCGGAATTTATAGAAATCGTGATTACTGATGCATATGGTCAATTAAGATAATTTAGTAAATTGCATATAAAAACAGCCAGTTTAGGCTGTTTTTTATTTATATAATTTGAACAAATCTTTTCCCAAATCTCCATTCAAAATTTTTATCTAAAAGATTGTAAATTTCAATCTCGGCATCGCCACCCAATCTTAAACTTTTCAACCTGTCATAGTCGGTTTGTTCCAAGAATCTTAAACCTGAAAAACAAGCATTAGAAACCTTAAGACATATATTGGTTTTGCAATTTGTACAAACAAATTCCCCTATGTCTAAATTGAAATATCTAACCTCATTTAAATCATAGCCACAAGATGGACATTTGTTAGAAAGGAAATAGTAACCAAAATTTTTGAATATTTTTAATAAAAACTTATCAAAAACATAATATTTTCGCACATTTTCATAACATAAACATTTTAAAGCCTTGATTAGTTCAATAAAAAGTGAATGATCAGGACTTTCTGTAGCAAGTTTATTTACCACATCAAGAATTGCACACCCCTCATAAAATTTATCAATGTTTTGAGTTATTTCAAAAAAACTATCAATCACTTCAACCTGAGTGACTATATTATTTCCTTTGGTGTTTTCTATAATAAATTCTCCAAAGCAAAATGTTTCTTTAGCAAATTTGAGTTTAGCATTAGGTGCCTTAACACCTCTCATTGAGCAAATCAACTTTCCCTGTTCCAATGTAAACAAGGTTAATAACTTGTCCTTTTCTTTATAATCTATCGCTTTAAGAACGATAGCTTTAACTTTTGTTGTCATAATAAGCCTACTTTACATTTTAATATCTTGAGAACGGCTTTTATCAAGTTCTTGCATTGCTTTTACAAAATCTCTTGTATTTTCAACGCTTGGAGTATGTTTAAATATTAGCCACATATCTCCTGCTGGTGTGTTATCAAACTTTTCTTTCATATGTCGCCCTCCTTACATTAATAGTATATACCAAACTTAAATTTTTAGGCAAACATTTTTGTAGACTTTTTAATTTTGTTGTTGATTCTTGTCTTTTGTGCTTTATCACTCTGTCATACATAAATAATTACATCTTTAATTTATACCAAATATGATTTTTATCATTCAAAAAAAGCATTTAAAATTTTATAAAAGATGAAAATACTTTTTTTACTTTTTTTTGTTTCTTATCTTTAACAGAAAACAGATAAAAAACTATTTAATTTTATTAATAGTTATAGAAGCCCTATTTAAAGTTATATTTTCGCTTCCAACATTTACAAGTGCCAAATGTGATCCGCCTACACTTACATTAAATATTGCCCTGCCAGACAAATCACTATTACCTCCACTAGAGCCAGTCGAGGTTGCTCTTGATTCTTCAATAACAACTCCATCCAAAACTAATGCCAAAACCATATCGCTGGAATTTGGAACTATTCCATTGGCAGAAAATTCAATATTATATGTACCACCACTCAAAATAAAACTGCCATCTAAGTTGTCAACTATTCCATTCCCAGACGATACCTGTCTTCTAACACCGACTACAGAGCCAACCCACACATCTTGTGGAACAATAAAATTTGCATAAGTCCAAGTAGGTAAAATTGTAGGATTGATAATAGTTGTTGTATTTTGGCTTAATAATGCTCTAAGCCTAGACCTACATGTGTCTATAGGGACTGGATAATAACTCCCACCACTACATTGATTGAAATTTAAATTACACATAAACCCTCCTGATATTAAATATTCTTGTAATAAAAAATTTGTTAAAACACCTTTAAAATATTTGATTTTTAATTTTTCTTGCGTTATTATATTTGCAAGGAGGAATTATGAGAAAGTTTTTTCAAGATTTTAAAAAGTTTATAACTCGTGGCAATATAATAGATATGGCTGTCGGCGTTATTGTAGGTGGTGCATTTTCGGCAATAGTCACTGCACTTACAAATCAAATTATTATGCCATGTATTAATGCTCTTCTCGCATTAATAGGCGGTCAAGAAGGCCTTGCAGGTGCTGTTACAATTTTAAGACCAGGTTATACTATTGTTAATGGCGAAAGAGTGCTTGATCTAGCAAGCAGTATCTACATAAATTGGGGAGCATTTATCACAGCAATCTTAAACTTCTTGATTATTGCATTCACATTGTTTATAGTTTTAAAAGTTGCTATGAAAAGTAGCGAAATGTTTAAAGACTATACTAAAAAAGCATTAAAGAAAAGAATGACAAAAGAAGACAAAGCCGAACTTAAAGCAAGAGGAATATCTAGAAAAGATACAGAGGCCGTAAAAGCATATTTTGCAGAAAAAGATGCTAAAGAGGCAGAGGTAAAAGCATTAGCCGATGCAAAAGCCAAGGAAGCCGAAGAAGAAGCAAAGAGAAATACAACAGAATATCTTCTTAAAGAAATTCGCGATCTGCTTGCCGAAAATAAAGAACTTAAAACAAAAGCAAAAAAGTAAATATAAAAAAGTGGCAATGATTGCCACTTTTTATATTCTCTTCACTAATCCAAGAGTATTTTTAAGTTATTTATAAACATTAACATTTCAAATCTGTATACCAATC
The DNA here is from genome assembly GCA_947090235.1 of uncultured Bacillota bacterium. GTDB lineage: Bacteria > Bacillota > Clostridia > Christensenellales > UBA1242 > Caccovivens. The sequence goes on along the minus strand of CAMUNJ010000044.1, from coordinate 2,880 downwards.
CAAATTGCACTGAACAACTCTTGGAAAAGATGTAAAAAAAATATTAAAATCTTTCAAAAACTTTTAAAAAACTGTTGACATATCTCTAATAATTTGGTATATTAATAAAGCATGATTGCAGTATGGGGGTTTAGCTCAGCTGGGAGAGCATCTGCCTTACAAGCAGAGGGTCATAGGTTCGAGCCCTATAGTCCCCACCATAACAAAAAGTACTTGAAATAATTCAAGTCCTTTTTTGTTTATATATCTAAAAAAGACAGCGACTGCTGTCTTTTTTGTTAACCTTCAACTGTTTTGAATTCGAATGTGATTGTTAACTTGTTATTAAATTTATTTTCGTTCTTATACATTTCAACTGCAAAAGCAAAGTCTTGACCAAGTTCTGTAATGTCTGTAGGATTTGTATTTACAACATACACATAAACTTTACTTAATTCAACTTGAACATAATTATCACCTTCTGAGATAATATAGAAACCTTCATAAGCATTTGGGTTAACTAATCTATCCATCATATTATCTTCAAGTTTATAACCTGTTTCATCATTAAATTCTACACCTTGAAGACTTAATGATCCATCAGATCCTGTGCAAAGGCGTTGATAAGTTTCTCCAACCTTTCCATAAACATATCTACCTTGGCCTTCCCAAGTTCCTCTTGCTGAATAAGTGATATCAATTGTTGGATATTCACAAGCCCAAACAGCAGTTGCTTCTATTACTTGATCTGAATTGTAGTTATAAATAATAACATCGCTAAGTTTTTCTGTATCATTAAGATATTCGCCATTTAAAAGTGTATATGTTTTTCCTGCTAGTTTGATTCCAGTAAATTTATAATATTGTCTTGAAAGGACAACTTCACTAAAGCCATCTTTGATATTAAATGAAACTTGAGCAGAAGTGTCATTAATTCCTTGTTTTACATTCAAAGTATATTCAAGAACATCTTTCTTTAAGCGGATTTCAAAAACTGCATCGTCTTGGTAAGTGTAATTTCTAACAGTTTCCTCAGTAACCTTAATTCCACTAGCATCTACCCAATCTACAAATTTATAGCCTTTGCCAATTGCTTCTACAACTTTCTCGTCATTTTGAGCAAGAAGAGTAAATTCTTTAAGTGCTCTTTCTGTATAGTATCCAGTGTGGAATACAATCCATTCCTCACCAACTAAAGTTTTATATTCAACTCTAACAGCAGACCAAACAGGTACTAAAACGATAATATCGTCACCCTTAGTGCTTTCTGCAAAATTAGCAACACTAAAAGGCTCTTGATCAGAATCTTGAACTTTCCATCCTAAGAAAGATGATTTAGATTCTGTTGAATGAGCAGTCAATACAGGAAGTTTATCACCATATTCATAAACTCGACCTTCAATATTAATATCAGTAGTTTCATCTTCATACTTACCAGAGAATCTGATATTATAAGATTTAACTTTAACTGCTGCTGTCAATTGAGTATTGTTTTTAATTTCAAAAGTGTAACTAGCATCAGTTGAAAGTGGAGTTTCTTGAGTATTGATAGTTTTATCATCTCCATTAAACCAACCAAGGAAATCATAACCAATAGTTTCAATATTAACATTAACAGAAGTTCCATTTGTGAAAGAAGCTTCGTTAATAGGCTTTTTATCTTTTCCTTCTTCGCCAATAGTAATTGAATAACTTGCCTTATCACTAGTTGCTCCATAAATATAAGTGTTCAACTTAAATAAAGAAGAACCAACTGCACTAAGTGCAACACCTGCAATAATAATAGGAATAAGCACAATAAATGAGCAAATTGAAATTATTTTAACTAAATACTTTGTCATAATGCCTCCAAACTTATGTATATTATATCACACTAAAAAAGGTTTTTCAATAGTAAAATAAGAATTTTTTATAAAATTTTCAGGAATTTTTGATTTTTTTAAGGTTAACAGACAAAAACTTACTCAAAATTTACCTTCTTTACCTATTAGTGTATAGAAAAATAGATAAAATTATACTTTTCCATCTATTTTATATATAACAATAAATCAAAAAATGTGATAACCTCTATAAAACAAAACTTGAACAATTTATCACTTTATTCCCCTGTTTGCCATCATTCGACAATATTTGACAAATAAAAAGACTGCTTGTGCAGTCGTTTTTGTTATTGATTTTCATAATTAAATTGATATTCAGTATTCAAAGGTTTGTTTGTATATGTCACCCCTTCAAGAACTGCTATGTCTTCTTTAATGTTTTTTCTGGTTTTTATATTATCTATTGCAAGTTCAACAAAAACAGGAACTGTAAGGAGTGCTCCAGCTGCAACCAAAGAGGCACTTGTTTTCATAATAAGTTCCAATATAGCAGAATCTTTTTCCCATTTGATATATGATTCATCGCCTGTTTGTTTTATAAACAAGTTTTTATTATAATCTGTATTCATAATTTTGTTTAATTTGTCTTTATATTCTGAGCTATCTTTTGTACAGGTTTCTTCCAACTCTTGGACTTGCTCAAGTTTATATTGATTATTAAAACTTTCATAATCATATTTCTCCAAAAGTTCATTCTCTGGACTTAATGCAGCAACACAAACTATCCCTACAAAAAAGCTAACAGCCCCAATAATTAATGCCCCACCACCAACGATGGCACATCCAACAAGAATTCTATTTTTAATTATCCCTTTTTTACTCATCTAAAACTCCTTTGAAAGATTATATCATAAAAGTCAAGCCTTGTCAATATAAAAATTTAAACAAAAAACCATGCTCATGCGCATGGTTTCATGATATTCCAGCAGTGTTCTATCTTCCCGGACCGTTGCCAGCCAAGTATTGTCGACGATGAAAAGCTTAACTTCTGTGTTCGGTATGTGTACAGGTGGACCTTTTC
>CAMUNJ010000043.1 GCA_947090235.1 uncultured Bacillota bacterium | reverse complement strand
TTTGTTGAACTTTGTTCTCAAATGAGTGATATGGAAATTCTTGTTTCACGCGAAGAAGATAAACAAGTGAAACTTATGGAACTTCCTATTGAAGAAATGGACCTTTCTGTTCGTTCATATAACTGCTTGAAGAGAGCAGGTGTTAATACTGTTGAAGACCTTATTAAAAAATCAAGAGGCGATATGCTTAAAGTTAAAAACCTTGGCATTAAGTCTATTGATGAGGTTGTTCAAAAACTTGAAAGTTATGGACTTTCACTTCGTAAAGACGAAGACTAAACTTTAAAAGGAGAAAATTATGACTAACCAAAAATTAGGAAGACCTTCAAAAGAAACTAATGCACTTGTTCGTGGACTTGTGTCTGACCTTCTTTGGTTTGGTAAAATTGAAACAACTGCTGCTAAAGCTAAATCTGTTAGATCTCAAGCTGAAAAACTCATCACTCTTGCAATGAACACTTATGAAGACACTGTTAAAGTGACTAAAGAGATTAAAGATGATAAGGGTGTTAAAGTTAAGACAGAAGTTGTTAATGATGGACCAAAGAAACTTCAAGCACGTAGAAAGATTATGTCTTATGTATACGACCGTCAAGAACAAAGACTCCCAAAAGAGTCTATTGACGCTTTCAAGGCAAGAACTGAAGGAATTAATCATCCATTACTTGAGAAAATATTTAATGTTTATGCACCAAAATATGCTAAACGTGCTAAAGAAGTTGGTCAAGGTGGTGGATACACTAGAATTATCAAACTCGGTCAACGCCGTGGTGATGCCGCTGAAATGGTAATTATTGAATTGATTTAATAAAAAATACGCTTAAAAGCGTATTTTTTATTTTAAAAAACTAGAAATTTTAACCTTCCTATCTTACGATAGTTAGGTTATTTTTTTATAACAAGAGGGTAGATTTTATAAGGGATTTGAATTTTGTAAAAATCTTCAAAACCACAATATATTGATTTTTCTTACAAAATTAAATACAATATATAGTAAAAATTGTTTGACAAGCACATATATTATGTTGTAAAATCGTGGTTGAAAGACTTGAATACGGAGGTTTAAAAATGCAAGTTATCAAAAGAAACGGGACATTCGTTGATTATGACCCAATGAAAATCAAAATTGCCATTGAAAAGGCTAATGCTACATTAGATGAAAATGAACAAGCAACATCTAGTGAAGTTAAAGCAATTCTCAATCATATACAATCTCTTGGCAAGAAAAGATTGTTAGTTGAGGATATTCAAGATATTATAGAAAAAAAATTAATGGAGTTTGGTCACTTTGAACTTGCCAAAAAATATATAATATATCGTTATACACGAGAACTTGTTAGAAAAAGCAATACTACAGACCTTGCTATTAAAGAGTTGATAGATGGCGAAAGCGAATATTGGAACACTGAAAATTCTAATAAAAATGCTAGAATTGTTACAACTCAAAGAGATTATATAGCAGGCATTACAAGTACAGATATTACTCGTCGTTTTCTATTGCCGGAAGACATTGTTTCTGCTCACGATGAAGGAATAATTCATTTCCACGATGCTGACTATTTTGCTCAAAGTGCATTGCACAATTGCGATTTAATCAATTTGGAGGATATGCTTCAAAACGGGACTACAATCAATAGCGTTATGATTGAAAAGCCACACAGATTTTTGACTGCTATGACAATTGCAACTCAACTTATTACTGCAGTTTCTTCAAGTCAATATGGCGGAGCAACAATAACTTTAACACATCTTGCACCTTTTGTTAGAGATAGTTATAATTATCATTTGAAGAGATATCAAGAACGAGGACTTTCTAAGGAAGAATGTGAGAAGTTTGCCAAAGAAGATTTGAAAAAAGAAATTACTGATGGTGTTCAAACTTTCCAATATCAAATAAACTCAATGACAACAACAAACGGGCAGGCTCCATTCCTTTCAGTTTGTATGTATTTGGGTGAAACAGAGGAATACAAAGAAGAATTAGCCCTTGTTATTGAAGAAGTTTTACATCAAAGAATAAAGGGAATGAAAAACGAGAAGGGCGTTTACATAACCCCAGCATTCCCTAAACTTTTATATGTACTTGAAGAAGATAATATAAGAGAAGATGGCAAATTTTATTATTTAACTCAATTAGCTGCTGAATGTAGTGCTAAGCGTATGGTGCCTGATTATATTTCTGAAAAAGTTATGAAGCAACTTAAAATAGACAAAAATGGTGATGGGCAATGTTATCCTTGTATGGGTTGCAGATCATTCTTAACGCCATATGTTGACGAGAATGGTAAAGCAAAATATTATGGTAGATTCAATCAAGGTGTTGTTACTATAAATCTTATTGATGTTGCTTTGTCTGCAGACAAAGATTTAGACAATTTCTGGAAGATATTTGATGAGCGTCTAGAAATGTGTCATAGGGCTTTGCAAATTCGTCATAAGCGTTTAAGCGGAGTGACAAGTGATGTTGCACCTATTTTATGGCAACACGGGGCATTAGCAAGACTTAAAAAGGGCGAGAGCATTCATGAACTTTTGCATCATGGATATTCAACTATTTCGCTTGGTTATGCTGGTCTTTACGAAACTGTTAAGTTTATGACAGGACATAGCCATACAGATAATGGTGAAGGTAAAAAATTTGGTCTTCAAGTTATGCAACATATGGTTGACAAGTGTAATGAATGGAAAAAGGCAGAAGATATTGATTATAGCGTTTATGGAACTCCTATTGAATCCACGACTTATAAGTTTGCTAAATGCTTGAAAAAGCGTTTTGGAACTATTGAAGGAATCACTGATAGAACTTATATTACAAATTCATATCATGTTCCTGTGTTTGAAGAAATTGATGCATTTACTAAATTGAAACTTGAAAGTGAATTTCAAAGACTTAGTCCTGGAGGAGCAATATCATACATCGAAGCACCAAATCTTACTGGCAATTTGAGTGCAGTTATGGAGGTAATAAAGTTTATTTACGACAATATCATGTATGCTGAAATAAATTCTAAATCTGATTATTGTCAGGCTTGTGGTTATGACGGAGAAATTAAAATTGATGATAACTTAGAGTGGTATTGTCCAAATTGTGGCAATAGAGATCACGATAAACTTAATGTTGCAAGAAGAACTTGTGGTTATATTGGAACTAATTTCTGGAATAAGGGTAGAACTCAAGAGATCAAAGAGCGTGTTATTCACTTAGACAACAAAGATGATGAGGAATAATTATGAGATACAACAAAATTCGCAAGATGGACATATCAAATGGTCCTGGTGTTAGAGTTTCAATATTCATGCAAGGCTGTTGTTTTAATTGCAAAAATTGTTTTAATCCAGAGACTCATGATTTTAATGGAGGCAAAGAATTTACTCAACAAACAATAGATAGGGTTTTAGAACTTGCAGATAAGGACTTTATAGAAGGGCTTTCAATTTTAGGTGGAGAACCTATGCATCCTAAAAATCTAGATGCCTCTGCACAACTTGCAAAAGCATTTAAAAAAAGATATCCAGACAAAAGTGTTTGGGTGTGGTCTGGCTTCTTATTTGACAGAGATTTGAAAGATAAAGAAATTTTGAAGTATATTGATGTACTTGTAGATGGACAATTTGAGGAAGATAAGTATAGTCCTATGCTCAAGTGGAAGGGGTCATCAAATCAACGAGTTATAGATGTACAAAAGTCATTAAAAGAAAATAAAATAGTTTTATTCAAAGATTAAAAAACACGGCAATTGCTGTGTTTTTTGTTAAAATTTTGGCTATTGACAAATTATCTTAAAAGTTGTATACTAATAGTAGTTTGGAGGGAAAAATGATTAAATTAGATAAGAATCAATTACTTAAAAGAGCAAAACAAATTAGGGCAATCAAAGGGCATAGATATTTGCAAGTTGAAGATGTTTCTTTATCTAGAATAGACACAGCGATAAAAAGCAATATAAAAACACCAAAACTTATAAAACTTGGTGGTATTGAAGTTCAAGTTTATAAGGGCTATGGAGATATTTTACGAATTTTTTCAACTGATATAGTAGATCAAATTCCTGATGATTTGGCAAAAGATGCAGTAGCATTTAAGATCTTGCAAAGATCGGCAAAATTTGATGGTCGCAGGATTCAAACTCATGTTCCAATGAAAGTTAATGTTTATGGTCTTGCGGAAGGAGCAAAAGTTCCAAATGAGATTGATGAGCAGGGTATTACATTTGCAGGACAAAAATATTCTGCACAAGAAATTGATAGTTTATAAAAAACAGCAAATTATTGCTGTTTTTTATTTTTCTTTTTAGTTTGCTCTTGCAATATCTTCAGTTCTTCTTGCTCTAGAAGTTTAAAGTCTGGAGTGTCATTGATATCTATATCCACAACTTTTCCGTTCTCTATTTGATAAACTGTTTTTGCCATTTCTCTAAAAGCATCGGTGTATGTAAAGAAAACTACTGTCTTTTTACGGCTTATTTTTTGTATTAGCGTCAATATTTTAGCCTTATCGCGTTTGGTTATTTGAGCAGGCATTTCGTATATAAGTAGAGTGTCGCAATCGGTTAAAAGTGCTCTTGCAAGTCCCAATAAAAACTTTTCTGCTCGAGTAAAAGTCTTGTCTATTTTATTGTTAAACTTATTAGGCTTTGACATTATCAAATCATAAATACCTAGATATTTAAAAACCTCATAAATATCTCGTTTCTTTCGTGTTATTGCCATCATGTTTTCCATAATTGTTCCGTCTATAAATTCTGGATGAGCCACGCAGTAAAAAATATTTGAATGAAAGGTTTTTGCTTTGTATTCATTAAGATTGATATTGTCTAGCATTATAACGCCACTATCAGGACTTATCTTTCGTCTTAGCATATTAAAAATCAATCTTTTGCCACATCTTTTTTCGCCATAAACCATATTTATACTTTTTGATGAAAATGAAATGTCAACATCTTGTAAAACGCCTGAGTATGGACTATTAGATTTTGGGCAGGAATAATTTACGCCAACAAAACTTATATTAGTTCCACCAAGTTTGGCGGATATATCTCCAAATTTGCTAAGTTCTTCATTAGAGAAATTTAAAATTGTGTTAACGCGTGAAAGAGAAACATTTTTAAATGAAATTGTGTTTGTTATTTCAAAGAAAGAATTGAATAGTTCTGTTACACTTAAGAAGTAAGGCACTACAATAAGGTATAATTCCATTGAAACTCCACCTTTTGAAACAAGGAAAATCATAGCAGCAGTTAGGATTGCAATAACCAAATTATAATAAATATAGAACCAACTTTCCTTTACGCCAACCCATGTATATCGTTTTTTGTCTGCTTTTGTGTAAGCTAAACATTTTTCTTTGAAGGATTTGTCATAATTACGCCCAACATGAAACTCATTGATAATTTCTTTATTTCTCATTATACGATTTGCTTCTTCATATATAACATCACAGGCTTCGCTTTGTTTTTTCTTGTAGAAGGCAACTTTATTATAGATAAATTTGATTATGAAGAAATTTATTCCGCAGGTGATAAGTAATATAAGCGCAACCCAAATATTTGCCTGTGCTACAATTACAAGAGAAATTATTGCTTGAATAACTTTACAGGATTTTGTACAAATGCTATCAGGGTAGCAGGCAAGTGTATCAACATCAGAAACTAAAATATTTTGAATTTTTTCTCGACTTGTTGAAGTGAAATTTGATTGACTAGCATTAAGAATTTTATTTATTGTTTTAGATTGAATATTTATAAAATTTTGTCTAAACATTCTAGTATAGGTTATGTAGTTCAGCCAAGTAAAAACATTACGCAGAAAGATGAATAAAAATTCTAAAAATAAATTTTCATAAGCGTATGAGAAATTTCCAGTTTCGATACCCTGATATACACCAACGATAATCCTTGCTGTAAATATTGTGGTTACTGCCTTTAAAGCCACATGGGCTATTTGAATTGCATAAAGAATAACCAAAATCCATTTATGTGGTTCAACTAATTGATAATATTGTTTTATTTTGCTTACTTTCTTTACTTTTTCCATTAGTTTAATGTACCTTTTCATATATTTTTTTGCAATAAAATATAGAGTTCTTGTTGTAATTTATATTGTTTTATTAAACTTTCAACCTTTGTTAAATCAGGCTTTACCTTTTTGTCAATTTTTTTTGCTCTTATCATAAGGTTTTTTGGAGAATGAGCAAAGTCGACAAATTCAATGGCATCAACTAAGTAGCCAAACTCGCGTAGTAAATTTATTCTTATGGCATCTGTCAGTAGTGCAGAGAAGCGTTCTTTTATCAGTCCATCTTGAAGTAGTATGTCAAAGTCTCCGCCTTTGCATATGCTTTTATTGATTTGATGTTGACAGCAAGGGACACTAAAAATATTTTTTATTCCATATTTTATAGCATAAAATAATGCATAATCTGTTGCAACATCGCAGGCATGAAGAGTGACTATCATATCAACATTTTCAAAGTTCTCTTTTTCTTTTGTTATGTCGCTAACTTTAAATATAAGATTATCATATTCATATTTTTTAGCAATTTGATTGCAGTTATCTACAACATCTTGCTTTAAATCATAGCCAATAATTTTTGCATTTATTTTTAGTTTAAATGTAAAATAATAATACAAAATAAATGTAAGATAACTTTTTCCACATCCAAAGTCTAAAATAGTTATTTCTTTTTTATCATAATTTTTAAAAGCGTCGTTTATTATTTCAATAAATTTATTTATCTGTTTAAATTTATCATGTTTTGAATTTATAATTTTATAATCTTTACTAAAAACTCCAAGGTCTATTAGCGCAGGTATTTTTTCGCCTTCTTGTAAAATATAATTTTTTTCTTTATTATGGCCTTGTATTTCAACCTTTTCAATATTATTTTTAGACATTTTTCTTTTTATTCCACCATTAGGATTGATAAAGTATGAAATATCTTGACCTTGCTTTTTTATTAAAACTTGTTTATATTTTTTTATTATTTGATTTATATAATCATTCAGTTCTTGTAAGTTATAATTTTTATGAAGGGCTTTGTTATTCTGTATATGTTGAGATTGAATATAAATTTGATCTTTCAATAAAATAGGGTGCAACTCAATTTTATTTATATCTTTTTTATCTAATGGTTGGCTTATTATAATTTTGTTTATTGTATTTAATTCATTTATTATATCATCATATAGATTAATCATAAATTTTCT
>CAMUNJ010000042.1 GCA_947090235.1 uncultured Bacillota bacterium | reverse complement strand
CAGCAAGATAGGTGTACAATTTTTGACGACCTTTACTATCTAATTCCATATTTTTCGCTTTCTTTTTAGCAAGTTTAAAGCAAGTTTCATCCATAGTTTTTTCATTCAAATTTTCTTCAATAGCTTTAGAAATAATCTCCTCATCAACTCCTTTATTCTTAAGGGCAAATTCTATTTTCCTTTTGCCATCTTTTTGACTATATAGTTTTACATACTCCTTAGCAAAAACTTCGTCATTAATATACCCATATTCGGTCAATTTTTTAACGGCATTTTCTATACAAGAAATTGGGTAACCCTTTCCTTTCAAATAATCTTCAACCTGTTTTTGAGATTTCATTCCTCTTTCCAAAAGACCAAGTCCACGGTCAAAGCAGGCAAAGTCACCATTTTCAATTTTTAGAGAATTCAAAAAATCCTCATCAATTTCTTGTCCAGTTTTAAGATTATATCTAGCAAGTACTTCGGCTTCAAAAACACCCTCAAAGTTATAATCAACTTCAAGTTTATATCGAATCCCTTTTCCAATCTTTGTAATCTCCGTTATTTGCATAACTCTCCTTTGTTGCTTTCACATACTTTTCTTAACAAGAAAAGTATGCAAAAGAAAACTAAACATTTACTTTTCCTTACGGAAAAATAAAAATTAAATTTTATTTTCCTATTTTATTAAAAATAAATAAATTGTTTGCGATGTGAAGATAAGAACTTATCAAACATCGCAAATATTTTTCTTTTGTTTCTTTTCTTTAAAAGAAAAGAAAACATAGAAAAACAAAACAAATTATTTTAGTAAATCGCTTGTCACCTTGGTGTAAATGCGGACTAAACCACCAGCCCCCAACTTGACACCGCCAAAATACCTAACAATAAAAATACAAACATTTTGAACATCACGCTTTTGTAAAACAGAAAGAATAGGCCTACCCGCAGTTCCCGATGGCTCTCCATCATCAACCGCTCTTTCGCAAAATGGATTGCTAATTCGACATGCCCAACAAATATGAGTTGCCTTTTTATATTCCTTTCTCAAAAAATCTATTGCTTCATTTATTTTTTCTAAACTCGCATTTTCAATCAAAAATCCATAAAATTTTGACTTTTTCTCAATTATTTCATTAGTTTTATCAAAATTAAACATTATTTTAAAACTACCTTTATAAAATTCTTCTTGCCCTTTTTAAGAAGTAGGCTATCGTTTTCAAAATTATTTAAAGAAACAATTAAAGTAAAATCGTTTACTTTTTCACCCCTCATAGAAACTGCCCCACCTTCAATCATACGTCGTGCATCACTCTTAGATGAACAAAGTTTAGTCATAGCCAACAAGTCGCAAATCCCCATACCATTTGTAAATTCATTTTTGCTAATAACAAACTCAGGAGCATTATCTCCCCCTTGAGCAAAAAGATTTTCACTCATACTTTCTGCAAGCTTGGCGTCATCTTCACCACGAACAAACTTAGTGATTTCATAGCATAATCTCTTTTTAGCCTTAACAATATCTTCTTTAATAATATCGTCAATTTCTTGCATAGGAAGATCTGTAAATAAAGAGAACATCATTTTTACGCAAGCATCTGGCGTTTGATAAATTCCTTGATAAAAATCATAAGCAGAAATTTTATCTTTATCTATCCAAATTGCTCCTTTTTCTGTTTTCCCCATTTTTTTACCTTCTGGAGTTAACAATAACGGATTAGTTGCTCCTATTAAATTTATATTTGTCCCGTTTGTAAAATTGAGCTTTCTTTGAAGTTCAGTTCCTGCTGCAATATTACCCCATTGATCTTGACCACCATATTGCAGAGTACAGCCATACTCACGATTAAGATGAACAAAATCATATGCTTGCATAAGTTGATAACCAAGTTCGAAGAAAGTCAAACCACCATTTTCAATTCGATTTTTATAAATCTCATTTGAGAGCATTTTGTTTATATTAAAGTGCACCCCAATATCTCGCATAAAATCCACAAAATTAAGTTTATCAAACCAATCTGCGTTATTAACAATTACTGCTGGATTTTCTCCCTCAAAATCTAGGAAAACGCTCAAAGACTTTTTAATCTTTTCAATATTGTTGGCAATATCTTGTTTAGTTAACATTTTTCTAAGTTCAGTCTTGCCTGATGGATCTCCTACACAACCTGTAGCCCCACCCATCAATAACAAAACCTTATGCCCTGCCTTTTGAAATCTTCGTAAAATGCAATATGGAACGCAATGCCCAATATGCAAACTATCTGCAGTAGGATCAGTTCCCTCATAAAGAGTGATAGGTTGCCCACTTTCAAGCATTTTCTTCAAACCCTCTTCATCAGTGCATTGATATAACAAACCTCTTTCCTTTAAAATATTGTATAAATTTGTATCTACCTCACTCATTTTCTTCTCCTTTTAAAATTAAAAAAGCATGCCAAAATCCTATTTTCAGGACGAAGCATGCTGTTCGTGGTACCACCCGAAGTTAATCTGGGGAGGCACCAAAAGTTTTTAACGCGGGCACGATTTGCCATGCAAATCTAACCGCTAAACTTTTTGTTCCCCGTCCCAATCTCCCTCCAAATAATGGGCGAAAATGAAAACAAGATTTTCATTTGTCGCAATTTTGAAAGTAGACTAAAACAATCTCCCAAATTCTCATTAAATCTGTTCGTAGATTATACGCAAGACTTGAAACAAGTGTAATTCGAATATTAATAGCAAAGGGCTTTCACCATCCACCCACTCTCTGTATGCATCAAAATATTCTACTAAGGATTGTCCCGCCATCTTGATTTACATATTAAGTATATACAAATTAAAAATGTTTGTCAATCATTTACGAAATTAAATCTTCAAATGTACAACCCAATATTTTTGTAATCTTGACTATATATTCAAAAGAGGGTTCTCTTTTACCAGTCAACCACTTGCTTACTGTGCTGGAATTACAATTAAGTTGCAATGCAAAATCCGCCCTACTCCAACCATTATTTTTCAATTCCAAATCCACATTATATATAAAATTTTTATAATACTTTCCGTCCATATGGCCACCTCTATAAATAGAATATATCCATCATATGACAAAATGCGACATGTGGCCATCTGGCCATCAATAAATTAGCTACTAATTTACTAATTCTTCAAAGGTACAATTCAAAGCAGCAATTATTTTTACAATGTATTTTAAACCTGGCTCCTGTCTACCCTTTAGCCATTTACTTACCAAACTGCTATCACACCCTAAAATTTTAGAAAATTTAAGCCTCGACCAACCTTTCTATTGCAAAAACAAATTTACATTTTTAATAAAATTGTCTTGATATTTTTCATTAAAGTTCATCAGAATCCTCTATATTTAATACTAAATTAGCCATTAATTTACTAACTCTTCAAAAGTACAATCTAATACACGAAGGATTCTATAAATAAATGTTAGACCAGGTTCTTGTCCTCCATTCAGCCACTTACTTACATGACTACTATCAGTTCCCAATTCTCTTGCAAATCTATTTCTAGACCATCCCTTTTCTTTTAAAAATAGATTTATGTTTTTCACAAAGTTTTCACGAAACCCATCTTCAAACACCATCATTTTCACTCCTTTTGTAAATTTTAGCCTCAAATAAATATCATGATCTATCTACAATTTGATTATTTGTGAACTAATTTACTAATTCGTCTAAGGAGCATTCTAAAACGCATACAATTTTAATCACATATTCTAATCCAGGTTCTGTACTGCCGTTAAGCCATTTGCTGACAGTACTGCTTTCTGTGCCTAATTCTTTTGCGAATTTGTTTCTAGACCAACCTTTCTCTTTTAAGAATAAGTTTATATTTTTGATAAAACGTTCTTTATAATTTTCATTAAACTTCATTTTATTCTACCTCTAAAAAGATATTAGTCTAAAAAGCCCAATTTTGCTTGACATGGTCTATATAGACCAATATAATATAGTTGCGTCCAGTTGGACGCAAAAAATAAGGAGCGAATTATGAAATACATGAACACAAAACCACTTGAAGACGCTGTTAGTGTTTCTGGAAAAGAGAATTTTTGTAAAACATGGGGATTTGATGAAAAGGATATTGATGGTGTTTTGAAAGAAGATCTAGACATCCCCTTTCGTATTTATATCCAACTTTCACTTATTTTAAAAATTGAGTTGAATGATTGGATTATTTTCTGGCCAAAATAAGATTGGCAAATACAAAAATACACGCATAAATAAGTTATATGGAAAAAGAAAATAAAATAGATATTGAGTCTTGCGAATTGGTGGCTTTAGCGTCATCTTTAGCAATTTTTATATCAAAAAAGTACTCTTCTGGCGATGTTTGCACAATTCGTCAATTTTTGGGAACTTTAATCAGCAATTTAAACTTAATTGAGCATCAAGACAAATTTTGCGGAAATTTAAAGAATAAAAAATTATAAAATTCTTCTTACAATTGTGCGTTTTTCATGTCGAATTTTAACAAATCAATGAAGAAACTTGTCAATTTGTGTAGAAATTCGTCAATAAAAATCACTAAAAATATAAAGATTTTTTATATGACGAAAAATCATAAATTTCACTTTTGTTAGTCAAAATTTAAGTATTTTTTTTTGTATTTAATATCTTTTTACAAAATCTAACAAATTTTGACATAATTCGAACTTTTACGCACAATTCTTTTATTTACACTTAACTTTTATCGTGGTATTATATAATTAGTTCATGAAAATGAAAAAAAACACTGTTTGAAGGAGCCAAAATTATGGAAGAAGAAAAGGTCAAAATCTTTATCGCCGACACTGAAGAAAATGAAGAATTAAAAAATTACATCAACAAAAGCAAAAGGTTTGAAATTGTTGGTTTTGCACAAAAAGGCAGCGAAATTTTACAAGAAGTTAAAGCCTGCAAACCAGATTTTATCATAATGGAAGTTATGCTTCCAGAAATGGATGGTTTTATGGTACTTGAGAATTTGAAAAAGGAATTTGGGACAAGTTTACCTAAAATAATTTTTGTTTCTCATCTATCTCATAGTGGTTTTATTTCCAAAGCCATGAAAGAAGGTGTAAGTTATTTTATGGTTAAGCCAATAAGTCCTCAAAATCTTGAAGAAAGAATGATGGATATTTTAACTTCATATAAAAAACAAAATTCTATTGAAAGAGCGTTGGATGAAAAGATTTCTAACATATTTATTAGTATCGGAATTCCTGCCAACATTAAAGGCTATCAATTTCTTCGTGAAGCCGTAAAACTTGCAGTTGAAGAGCCAGACATAATTGCTTCTATAACCAAAAAACTATACCCTACTATTGCAGAACGCTTTGACACTAGTTCAAGCAAAGTAGAAAGAGGTATGCGTCATGCTATAGAAGTTGCTTGGAATAGAGGTAAAATTGAAAACATAAATTCTTTGTTTGGTCTTAAAATTTATAACAGCAATGAAAAGCCTACTAATGGCGAACTTATTGCTTTGATTGCAGACAAGATGATTATGGAAGGTTAAAAAAAGTGGCTTATGCCACTTTTTATTTATACTCAACCAGTTACTGTTGGATTGATAACACTAACCTCACAACCATTGCCAAAGCCAAATCTATCATTGTCTATAAAGATAGGTCTAACATTACTACAACCTCCACGATTGAAATTTGAGAAGTTGAAATTGTTTGAATTAAAATTATTATCAAAATTTCTATCAAAATTGTCTTGTCTAAAATCATCAAAATCATTCATAGATCTAGAGCCACATTGTCTGCAGTGTGAACATTGCAAATTGTTATCCCAAGGATTATTATGACATGGTCTACATGATTGATGACAATGACATTGATTGAAACATTTATTATTAAAACCTAAGCAAATATTCCAACCACAATTTCTATTTTTATGACAAGGTCTGTGGTGTTGGCAGTTGTCCCAGCGATCACAATCACATTGCTTTTCACGACAACAGCCACAATTAAAATTAAACATTTAATTATCTCCTTTGAACCCCTCTATTTTTATAATATTAAAAACCTTGAAATTGGGTAACAAAAAACTCCAACTAAAATTGGAGTTTTTTATTAAGCGTTTTCTTGATCTAAAATTTCATTAATTTTATCTGCAGGCATTTCAGTACAATCTAAAACTATTTCAAAATTATTGTCGTTATTTTCTTCAAAATTGTCTTGTGAATGATATAACCTAAACATTTCTTCTATTTCTTGATTAATTCTAAATTCATCATACTCTTGTTTTAAAATTTCCAATCCAATTCTTTGTTCTTCAATCAATGCTGCTTTCATAGCCTTGCGTTCATTGCGTCTAAGCATTCTTCTATTTGTAGAAGCCTCGAGTTGTTGTGGAAATAATACTTTGCGTTTTCTATGCTTATTAAAAACGCCAATATCTTCTACCTGAATATTGTTTAATGCCAAGCATTTTTTCAAACTTTTAACAGTTGCTGTTGAGTTAGAATCAAACTCAGAGAAAACTTCTTCTAAAACAACTTCTTCATTACTTACTGTATTAGAAACAATATTAATGGAGTCACCTTTAAACTCATAAAATTTAGATTTATTGAAAACATATTCCATAACTTTAAACCTTCCTTTTCTTTTGATATATGTGTATTATATCATGCAAAAATGCCAATGTCAATACCCTAATTCGTCAAAAAACAATAATTTTTTAATAATTTTCGATTATTTATATTAACAAAAAAAGCAGATCAAAAATCTGCTTTTTAAATTATTATTAAATGAAATAAATTCTGTAATTTTTAGTTATCGCCTTTCTTTGCTCTAACTTCTTCCAACTCTTTTTCTGCTCTTGCAATGTCGGCTTTAAGAGTATTATTTTGTTCTGAAAGAACATTGAAGATTCTTTCAAGAAGAGGATATCTTTCTTGATTTTTACTCATAACTTCTTGGCAATGCTCTACAGAAAGTTTAAGTCCATCAAGAAGGTCAAGGTCTTCAGCAAGTTTTTTTGCTTTTTCTTCGTCGATATCTGCGTAGTTATTTACTCCGTAAAGAACTACTTTTTGTTTTGCAACAAGTGCTTCTTTACGACGAAGTTTCTTTTCATCACTTTCAAGAGTTCTCTTCACTTTACGAAGTGGAAGATATTCTTTTTTACAAGAACGAAGTTCTTTTTCATTAAGTTTAAGTCTTTCATTCAAAACTGCAAGTCTTGCTTCATATTCTTCTTCTGTCAAATATACAGGCTCACTAGTTTCAACAACGCTTGTTCTTCTTGCTTGTGCAAGTTCAGCCTTCAAAGCCTCCGATTTTGCTCTTTCAGCCTCAAGTGCACGCCTAGCCTCTTCAAGTTCTT
>CAMUNJ010000041.1 GCA_947090235.1 uncultured Bacillota bacterium | reverse complement strand
TTGTTTTCTAAATATTTTTTTATTTATATTTTTGACTTTATAACACTTGTATAATAAATTGAAACATATTAAAGGAGGAATTTATGCAAAAAATAGATAGTTTTGCTATTCTTAAAAGCAACAACTTGAGTGGATATAGATATAGACAAGAAGAAATTGTTCAAAGAGTTTATGAAGTGGCTGATTATATTAAACAAACACATGAAACTATTAGAAAGACAGCAGAAGTGTTTGGTCTTAGTAAAAGTACAGTGCATAATGATGTAAGTTATAAATTGCCACACTTAGATGGTGAATTATCTAAAGAACTTCAGGTAATACTTGGCGAAAATTTTGCACAAAAGCATATAAGAGGTGGAGAAGCCACAAGAAGAAAATTTTCAGACAAAGAAAAAGAAAATTAAAATTCAAACAAAAAAACATAGATATGATCTATGTTTTTTTAATTTACTTTTTTACCGTTTCTAAGAGTTTTGCATAGTTTGCTTTTCTTCTATTAGCACAATTTGCATGAATAACATTATCTGCAACTGCTTTATCAAGAAGAGAAACAACATCTCTATATGCAACTTCTGCAACTTGAGCATCACCTTGAGCAACTGCTGTTTTAAATTTTTTTGTATATGTCAAAATTTTTGACTTAACAGCCTTGTTTTCAAGTGTTTTCTTTTCAATAACTTTAACTCTTTTTTCTGCTGATTTAATGTTTGGCATATCTATCTCCTTTAATAACTATAGTATTTTATCACAAAATTTATAATAATGCAAGTAAAAAGTAAATATTTTTTAGTTAAATTGTCAAAATATTATTATGATTGATTTAATTGATGAATGTGCAACAGAACTTGAAGGATACGGATATAAGGTAAAGCGGTTAGGACAATATGGAATTGACCTTGCTACTCTTTCTGTTGATAGTCAACAAAAATCTAAAGCCTTGGGTTTTGGACAGGGGGAATATGTAATCTTAAATTCACCTTTAGTTTATGATTTGGATAATGAATGTCATAATTATATTAGTAAAATTTTAACTAAGCAATTAGATAAAATATTTGAAAAGTTAAGATTAAATAAAAATAGTAGATTTTTGATAGTGGGTATTGGAAATCCTGATATTTTGGCAGATAGTTTGGGTAAAAAAGTTTTAGATAAAATTATTATAAACACTTTAGATGATGATAACAACATATTCAAAATTTGCCCTAATATTTATATCAATACAGGAATTTCTACTTTTGAAACTGTGTATTTGCTAGCAAATACCTTTGATGTAGATTGTATAATTTTGATAGATGCTTTGGCTACTAGAAATATAAATAGACTGGGCATATCTTTTCAACTCAATAGTGCAGGCATTACTCCAGGAAGTGCAATGCATGATAAAAATAAAAAGATAGATAAAGAAAGTACAGGCATTGCTTGTGTTTCTTTTGGTGTGCCTTTTATGATATTTGCTTCTGATCTCGTGAAATGTGAAGATAAAGATCTCGTTCTTGCACCTAAAGACATTCATGAAAATATTGATATTGCATCTAAAATTATTGCAGGTGCAATCAGCGGAGCATTAGGGTTGGAGGAATAATGGAATCTTTATATTTATTAATTCCTACATTTTTGATTTTATTGTTGTTAATACCTGTTTTTATTCAAGTAAAAGCAACATTCAATATTCAATCAAAATCTGGAGTTCTGGCTATATTTATATTTGGAATAAAAATAATTTATTATGTTTATGAAATTAAAGGAAAAACTATAGTATTAAAAAATCAAAAAGAAACAAAAGAAACCCAACTAAGCATAGACAATAATGACCTCTTATTTGTAGAATTTTTGATAAAACAAATAAAAGACAAAACTAGACTTAAAGAATTATTTGTGTTCTATAATTTAGGTGCAGGTGATGCTTTTTTATCTGCTATGTTAGGTGGAATTGTTAACATTGCAGTACTAACATTTTTTACAACCTTAAAGTCTAAAAAGCCAACTGCTTCGCTTGGTATTTATGACACAATATCTTATAACAAAACACTATTTGAAGTGGCTGTAAAAACTAAAATTTCAATTTCTTTGTTTGATATTGCATATTCTTTGTTCAATTCGGTTATTCTAACATGGAAGGCTAAATCTAAGCGAAAACACAATATATAGTAGGTATTATGCATTGCATAATACCTTAGAAAGGAGTTTAAAAAATGCGTATTTATACAGGAAACGAAACAATCAATAATCTTATCGACAATGCTATGGATAAAATCAAGACAATAGTTGATTCTTCAACTGTTATTGGAGACAAAGTAGAAACACCGGACGGCACTGTAATAATCCCTATTTCTAAAGTTAGTGTTGGTTATGTTGTTGGCGGTGGAGAATATGCCGATCTTTCTTCTCGTCGCGTTGCAAATCACTTTCCAATGGCAGGTGGCTCTAGTGGTGGAATGAGCGTAACTCCTGTTGGGTTTTTGATTGAAAGCAAGGGGGAAATCAATTTTATCAATGTTGAAAATAAAACAGTTTATCAAACTATTTTAAACATGTTTAATGCTTTGCTTGCCAAAATGGAAAAAGATCAACAAGAGGACATGCAAGATAATTCAAGTAAATATGAAGAGAGTGAAAAATCTTCTAAGAAAAAATAAAGAGGAAAAATGGCATGGAAATTTTACATACTAAATTAAGAAAGATTTGTCTTTGTGGATTGATATTTGTGTTAATACTTTCCTTTTTGCTCGGCTCAATTTTTGTTGTTTATGGAAATATAAATTCTATTAAACAAGTCAATGCAGAAGGATTGCCTATTTCAAACGGATACACATCTGCTAAGGCTATGTGTGTAATGGAAACTACAACAGGAAGAGTGCTTTATGCAAAAAATCAAAAACAACAACTTGCTATGGCCAGCACAACTAAAATTATGACTGCAATCACAGCGATAGAAAATTGCAAAAACCTTGATGAAAAATTTGTTATTTCTCCAAAGGCGGTGGGAATTAGTGGAACAAGTTTATATTTAAGAAAGGATGAAAGTTTTAGCATAAGAGAACTACTTTATGGACTTATGCTTATCTCTGGCAATGATGCTTCTGTTGCTATTGGTGAACATGTAGGCGGAGAAGGTGGTGTTAAAAATTTTATTCAAATGATGAATGATTTAGCCGTTAAGATTGGTGCAAAAAATTCTCATTTTGATAACACTCACGGACTTGATAGTAAAACTCATTATACAACAGCAGAAGACCTTGCAAGAATAACTAGTTATGCAATGGAAAATGAAATCTTTAGAGATATAGTTTCAACTCGTTCTACTAAGATAGTTTCTGGAGAGGGAAAAACAAGATACTTGAAAAACAAAAATAGACTTTTATCTTCACTTGAAGGTTGTGATGGTGTAAAGACAGGCTTTACTGATGATGCTGGCAGATGTTTAGTTTCAAGTTGTTGTCGAGATGGAATGAGGCTTGTTTGTGTAGTGTTGAATTGCGGGCCTATGTTTGAAGAAAGTGCATCACTCTTAGACAAAGGATTTGATGAATTTAAACTTTATGACTTATCAAAATTTTTCTCATATAATAGATATCTTAGTGTTGAGGGTGCTAAGGTAGATAAGGTAGCATTACAAAGTGACGGAAAAACTTTTTTTCCATTAAAGGCAAGTGAGCTTGAAAATATCAAGATAACTTATACTTTGCCAAAATCTTTACAGGCTCCACTGTCAAAATCTCAAAAAGTTGGAGAAATTTGTATTTTCTTTGACAATGACTTGCTATTTTCTCAAAATATATATACAATGGAAGAAGTAAGGAGTAATACTATTTTAGAGGGAATAAAAGATATAACTTCTAAATGGTAAAAAAGATTAATGAGATTAAATAAATTTTTAAGTGGAGCGGGTGTTGCTTCTAGGCGTAAATGTGATGAGATAATTAAAAGCGGTTCGATAAAGGTCAATGGAAAGGTTGTTTGCGAACTAGGGACTATTATCAACGAAAAGAAGGACAAGATTGTTTATCAAGGGGTGGAAGTTAAACTTCCAACCTCTTTTGTGTATATAAAATTAAATAAGCCAAAGGGTTATGCTTGTACTGCTAGTGATGAGAAAGGAAGAAAAACAATTTATGAATTAGTGAAGTGTGAAGAAAGATTATTTTCGGTAGGGCGACTTGATTATGATACAGAAGGACTTATAATTTTGACTAATGATGGTGATTTTGCCAATAAAGTTATGCATCCAAGAAACGAGATAGAAAAAGAATATCAAGTGACGATTGAGGGAGAAATATTAGAAAGCGAACTTGCTGTCATGAGAAAGGGTGTTGTTGTAGATGGCGAAAAAATGCCTCCTGCTAGAATCAAATTTTTGGATAAAAAGGGAGATAGCACTCGGCTTTCAGTTGTAATTCATGAAGGTCAAAATAGACAGGTTAGGCGTATGTTTGAAGCCATAGGCAAAACTATAAAACTTCTTAAACGCGTTCGAATCGGTGGTGTTAAACTTGGTGGTCTTTCTCGTGGAGATTATAAGGATTTGACTATTGATGAACTCAATCTTCTGGTGAGGGCAAAATGAAAATCGCAATTATAGGTGGCGGTGCAAGTGGACTTATGTGTGGTGCGATTTTGGCACAAGGTGGTGCTAATGCCACTATATTTGATGGCAACGATAAACTTGGCAAAAAAATATATATAACAGGTAAGGGTCGTTGCAATCTGACTAATGCTTGCATACCAAATGAGTTTTTGGAAAATGTTGTGCGTGGGCGTAAATTTATGTTTAGTGCCATAAATAGATTTTCTAGTTTTGATTGTATGGCGTTCTTTGAAGATAATGGTCTTAAACTTAAAATTGAAAGAGGCAATCGTGTTTTTCCTGATAGCGATAAAGCGAGTGATGTGACAAAAGTTTTAGCAAAACTTAATGCTAGCAATAAGATTTGTTTGAATTGCGAAATCAATAAAGTTGAAATTGAAGATAATAAATATATTATTTCAAGCAGTAAACAAAGGTTAGAGTTTGACTCGGTTGTTGTTGCGACGGGCGGGAAAAGTTATCCTTTAACAGGAAGCACTGGCTTTGGTTATAAAGTTGCTCAAAGTTTAGGTCACACGATAGAAAAAACAAAACCTGCTCTTGTTGCTATAGAACTTAAAGATAAATTTATTTCGTCAATCCAAGGCTTGCCACTCAAGAATGTTGAATTGCATGCAGAGTTCGAAGAAAGCGAAAAGAATAATAATGAGAGTAAAACAAAAACGATTTCGCTTTTTGGTGAAGCCATGTTTACTGATGTTGGAATAACTGGGCCTATAGTTTTATCGTTGTCAAGTATGATTAATCGTGCAAAGAATATAAATTTATATCTAGATTTCAAACCAGCACTTACAAAAGAACAACTAGATGCTAGATTACTCCGTGATTTTGAAAATAATAAAAACAAAAATATTTCTTATATTATTCATGGCTTATTGCCTAAAAATTTTGTTCCTGTATTTTTAAAGCGTGTGAAGATAGAGGAAAACAAAAAAGTTAATTCGATAACTAAAGAGGAAAGAGAAAAAATTGTTTCTACACTCAAAAAATTTGATTTGACATATAAAAATCTTTATCCACTTGAAAGTGGAATAGTGACTAGCGGGGGCGTTAATTTAAGTGAAATAAATCCAAAATCTTGCGAAAGTAAGTTGCATAAAAATCTATATTTTATAGGTGAAGTTCTTGATATAGATTGTTTGACGGGTGGTTTTAATTTACAAGTGGCATTTTCAACAGCGTATTCATGTGCAAAGGATATTCTGAATAAAATTGATTAGGAGGATTTAAATGTATTTGATTCAAACACTAAAATTTTTCTTGTATATACCAATTAGTATTTTATTCCCTACCAAAATTATCGGTAAGAAAAATTTACAAAAAGGCTCTGCTATTTTGGTTAGTAATCATACCTCAAATATAGACCCTATTTTGTTCGCTGCTCATATGAAAGAACATAATTACTATCTTGCAAAAAAAGAACTTTTTAACTCTAAGTTTAAAGCATGGGTTATAAAAGGAATTGGTGGTATTTCTATTGATAGACAATCAAATGACCTTGGTGCAATAAAAGCAAGTCTGAAAGTTTTAAAAGAGGGTAGAAAACTTGTTATTTTCCCAGAAGGCACACGCCATCATAATCAAACAATGGAATTTGGAGAAATTAAAGGTGGTGCTAGCATGCTTGCAATCAAGGCTAAAGTCCCAATTATTCCTATTTATATAAATCGTCAGCCTAAAATTTTTAGGAAATCCATAATAACAATAGGTGAGCCTTTTGAGTTGGATGAGTTTTATGGTCAACGACTTGATACAGAAACATTAGATAGGGCAGGAGAAGTGTTACTCACAAAAATGAATACTCTTCGTTCTTCTTGTATAGAAAGAGATAACAATACAAAGAAGGCGTTAAGAAAGGCTAGAAAAGAGGAGAGGAAAAAGTTAAAACAAAAAAAGTAATGTAAGGGCTATAAACTTTGAAACTAGCAAAAAAAGGATACTAATAATGTATCCTTTTTTATAATTACAATTCTTTAATAGTGGAAGTAGTTATATCTACACTATATTTTTGCTTTTGATTTTTTAGTTTTTTATATTCCTTTTCAAATTGTTTTCCAGCATTTCTATTCTCTTTGATAAGCCCAATACCTGGTTTTAGTTTGATTCCATATTCAATCAAAGCATCTGACAAGTATTTTTTAGGAGGTATAACCAAATATTCAGCACCTTCAAAATTTTGTGCCAAATCATGAGCTTTAAGAAAGTTATCTTTTACAAGATTAACAAATGACTCTGGATTTCCTCTTTTTCTAAATCTTTCTGCTAAAGTTTCAAAATCGTTTTTATCAGGTAAAGCAAAAATAATTCTTGTATCTTTATCAAAATAGTCTTTGCCCACTATACAAGCATAAATTCCGTTAGGCATACCTGGAATAACAACTATTTTACCTTTTTCTAGTTCATGTTTTATATCAACAATATAATTCCAAGGATAGTCTGGATTTGGTTTGCGATTAGGATTTCCTTTATGTTGGTCTATTGGTAAGTCTTTAATTGCTTCATCATAGTTCCACAGATGATACAAATATTCAAAATCTACAACATTTTCATAATGTTCTGCAAGATATGTCTTTCCCGCACCAGCAATTGCCACAACTAAAATTTTCTCTTTTTTCATAAAGCCTCACAAAATTAATTTATTTAATTTCTTATAGTATAGCACAAATATTTGTAATTGGCAAAAGTTTTTTTAATTTGGGATTCTGGCGTGTGCTTGTCTTGATACAAGTGGCATCGCTTCGCTCCGCCAGACAAGCACACGCCTAACAAACAAATTTAGT
>CAMUNJ010000040.1 GCA_947090235.1 uncultured Bacillota bacterium | reverse complement strand
TTCCGCCCCAAAAAGTATTTGAGTTTTGTCCTGTTCCTGTAAGAGTGACAGTAAGATATTCATAGGTGTTTGCATTTCCGCCATAAGATCCTTTATACATAATGGTAGAATAATCTTCATAGGTGTTTGACGGATTTGTCGGCATATCATAGACCTCTGTTGAAGTGCCAGAATAGTTTACAAATCCAAAAATAAAGTTTAAGGTTGTGTTTTTAAATTTGGATTGTTCGTCAGTCCACAAAAATCCTGCGTTTTTCTTAATTGGTAAGGTAGTTTCAATCGAGTATATATAAGACGGATAGTTTACAATTTCACTTGTAAGATTTGTTTTGCTTGATGAAACATCTAAAACACCGTCATCATCGTAAATAACTCGTCCGTCTGTCCTTGAAATTCTAAAATATCTTATGAAAGACGCATATTTAAAACCATTTGATGTATAACTGTCTCTCACAACATTATAAACACCAATAGTGTTGTAGGCTCGTAAGGCTCCATTTGTGTAAGGTGTATCTGCTGACAAGTTCCAATTGCTATGGTCACTTGAAACAGTCCCAGAAACACCGGGATTGAGAACATCGTCTATTCCCACGATAGGCCCGATAATCACACCCATAGTTGACATTCCGCCTCTATGAGTTATTGTTGCTTTCCCTGTGACAATGAGTATTGCTGGCATTAAACAAAATAGACA
Organism: uncultured Bacillota bacterium; assembly: GCA_947090235.1. GTDB lineage: Bacteria > Bacillota > Clostridia > Christensenellales > UBA1242 > Caccovivens. Next base: position 6,688 of record CAMUNJ010000040.1, on the reverse strand, counting down.
AAGAATGAATAAACCTATGGTTTTCATTGATTTTTTTAGAGTTTTCATAGTTTAATTAACCTCATTATTTGGTCAGCTTTAATTTTAAGATTTTTAAGTTCTGTATCTTCAACAGAAAGGTTATTATCTAACTCTATAATAAGATTGCAAACTTTTCTAAAATCGCGTTCGTCAACAGCGTTTAAAATTGCAATCTTTGTTTCAAAAGCCCCATATTGTTCAAAATCAAACTTTTCAATTTGAATTTTGAAAGTTTCAACAAAAGGCCTAATTTCTGCAAAATTGTCTTTTCTTTTTGATTGTTTTCCTTTGTTTCGTTCTAACATATTGTAGAAAACCTTTTCTTCATTGAAATACTTGCCAGCAGATAAAAGTTGATTTGTTTTTTCAAGCACAAAATATTTACTTTTATAACTTGGTGTGTATTTTGATTTAATAGGTGGGTAGCCAAACACATTTACAATTGCATTTCCCATATCTTGATTGTTGTTTAGTTGTTGTAATTCGGTTGGATAAATTAGCGGCCTTTCTTTAACAGAAATTGAGCTTCCCACATTGTCATTAGAAGAAGAAAAGGACACTCCGCGTTGGATTATTGAGTAATTTCCACACTTCTTTGAAAATTCTTCAATTGTTTTAAGATCGGTAGTCCCGATGAAGATTTGAATGTTGCAGTTAGATTTGATAATATCAGCGCTTTTTTCATCATAAACTTTGGCAAGTTGTGCGTAAGATTGCACCACAAGCGAGAGCCAAATTTTTCTACTTCGGCCGACAGTGATCATTTGCTCCAGTTTATGAATTTTAGGCAAGTTTCCAAATTCGTCAAGCAAGAAATATACACTTCTTGGCAAGGATAAATCTGCATACGTATTTGCTTTTGCTACGAGTGCTTTATATGCCTGCAAAATAACCATAGCAGCAAGTGTGTGTCTGGTCTCTTTTTCATCTGGTATTTGCAAGAATAGAGCGGTAGGTTTTGTAGCAATATCTCCAAAATTGATTTCGTTTGCACTCGTTAAAGAGCAAATACTCATGTCGCTGAATATTGAGAGTTTATCAAAAATTGTTGATAAATAAGAGCCACGTGTTTTGTCGCTGGCGTCCAACACTTGTTTAGATAGACTAACACTCTTTGAAATTGGGCTTCTGTTTTGAAAATACTCCATTAAGTCCTCGCAATCATTTTGAGTGTTGGTCGCAATTTTCATAATGTTGAAGAAATTAAATTTTTCTTTTGTCATTCCCAGTGCTGGATTTTCGCTATCTTCAAGCATTGCAAGGCAAATTGCAAGAATAAAGTTTTTTGCACCGCTTTCCCATATAGGCTCACTTTTATTTGTCACAGGACATAAAACAGAGCAAATATCGTTTAAATCCTCATAGACTTCGTCAAACATCTCTTGCTTTCTAACTTGCACCGCAGCACTTTTTTCTTCTTCATCATAGTAAATTTTATCTTCGAACACATAATAGCCTTCTTCTTCGTTAACCTTTACTTTTTCATCAAGTGAAATCATGTCTTGATATAGTAGAAAGGGCTTTTCAAGTGGATTCCACCTTATTGAGCAATAAGGGTTTCTTAGGTCAAGGATCTTTACATCATATCCTCGTTTTTGTAGGCTTTTTGCGTGTAAAGCGTAAAGTTCGCCTTTTGGGTCCGAAATCAGCATTGACGGTCTGCATTTAGTGTTGGCAAGTATTTGCACGGTTGGATTGATATAAGTTGTTGTTTTACCAGATCCGGTCGTTCCTATAATCAAAGCGTGGGCAGATTTAGCAAAAGTTATTTCATAACCTTTCTTTGTTTCTTCAGCTTTAACGGGTATCCCTTCAACATCAAGCTTTGGCAGCTTGGTATATTCAATAGTCGTAAAGTTATTTAATATCTCTTTGTCTGTTTGAAAGTGTGCTTGTTCAAGGCCTGTGTAAATTTCATCTTTTTTGCCTGCTTGCATAATTTTCTTTGGGTTTTTGCCAATTCCTTTATACCAAGCAAAAGCGGAAAGCAGCGCCAGAACAGCGAAAAAGAAGAATGTGTAAAGATATGTTTTACCACTTGTTAAAAGGGCCAAATCTAAACGAAATTCTGCTTTAAAGCCACTTGAAACAAACATATTAACGAGATAACCAAAACAAAAACAAACAATTAGAAGAAAGGCAAAAAACACAACTTTCTTGATGATTTTATTCAATAAAACCTTCTTCTACCAATCTCTTGTAGTTAGCTTCTTCCAGTTTTTCTCTATATTCAGCAAAAGCACTTAAAATCTCTCGATTTACCAAATCATTTAACTGCATACATTTATTGAGCAAAATCTTGCGTTTTCTCTTTTCTATATATTTTTTTATCAATCGGTTATTTGTTTCATAGTTAAGTTTATTTTGTTTTGATCGTATATCTATGGCAGCACGAATGACTACATTGCCAAGTCGGCGATATAGGTCCTTCACACATTTATCACATAAGAGTTTGTCCGAGCAATCAACTTTAATCTTTGAATAAGCTTTCAAAAGTTCATTATCTCTACGAGATAAGATTGTAAGGAATTTATCGGTTTTATCTTTTAATCCTTTGTTAGAATTTATGATTGTGTGCACTATGCTATCGATAATTTCTCTGTGCTGAGCCATATTTTCGCTATCATAAGATATTCGGCCCTTTTCGGGCAGAATGAATATCAATTTATTGATTTTGTTCATATATGCTCCAAAATTTATATAATTTTCTGTTTTTTTTACTATTTCTTGTCTATGGGCAACAATATCAAAGCGTCTATTGAGAAAATGTTTTTCGATTTCAATTTTAAAATTGTTTATTGCGTTCTTGTGTATAAAACCTTGTGAATATTGTTTTAATCTGCTACTTTGCCTGTATCTTATAGGCTCTTTTTCAAAAAATGAAAAGTGGATATGTTTATTGTCGGTGTTTTCGTGCAGGCCTGCAAACCAAACAATATTATCCGGGGCAAGTTTAGCGTCTATAAAAAACTTGGGCAACTGTGTTTTCATCATTTCATAGGCTTTTTCATAAGTGTCACAATTCACATTTCCAAAAAATTCTGTAAAGGATATAACTCCATGCCAAATAGTGCTTTTTGTATTTCTAAGATTTGTTCGCAATTCTTTAATATCTTGTTCATTCATAAGTCCGTTTTGATTAAAAATACCGTGACTTTTCTCATTGTTTCCAGAATAAGCAACGAAATCTATTTTTTCTTTACTTCCAGAGCTAACATATTTAACATAGTCATAATCCTTGCCAGAGCTATAAAATCTTCGTGCTTCGAGATTGTTTGTGATATAATCCATATCTTTATGGCTATCTAAGCTATCGACAAATCCCAAAAAGAGATTTACGTTAGGCACACTCATTTCTTTTTGTATGCCTTTAAAATTTCCTCAAAGATTTCTTCAAGGCGTTCTGGCAATTCATCATACATTCCGCCTTCAACAAATTCTCTGCGTCTTGGGGTGTTGTCTGTAATGCCAAGCAACATGTTATAATTGCAAGAAAGCAATTTTTGATTAACCATATTGTTGGCAACCATTTCTTTGGCACTATCTTCGCTTAATTTAATAAGTTCATTAAGTTTTTCAGTAGTATTATGAATTTCATCATAAAGCTCGTCCATACTTTGCACTTTCTTAGCACCAAGCAAATCTCTTTCAAGCGTGTCAAGGCCTTTTGTTAAGCACGCAACAAGAAATTGATTTTTGGTAGTGAAGATGTGGTCACATTTTTTATAAAGACTATTCACTCGATCTACAACTCTGCTGTCATAAATTCTTACTGTGTATTGTTCTTGCATTTAAGTCTCCTTAATTTTAATTTGATTTTCAGCCTTTGAGCCACGCGAACGCGCAGCCCTTAGGCCAGAGTAATCTCAACTCTTTTCTTGCCCCTTCACTTTATTAAGGACATGTTTTTTAAAATCGTGGGGTGGGTTTTGTCTGTTTTTTTGAAAAAAGTTTAAAAATTTTTTAATTTTCTGTGTCTGCGATGTAATTTCTTATATTCTTTTCTGCTTTTTTCATTCTTCCGTAAACAGAAGATTTGTCAATGCCAAGACTTTCAGCAATTTGGCTATAACTCATGTTTTGATAAAAAGCCATTTCAACAACTTCTCTTTGTGTTGGGGTTAGAATAAACAGAGAATTTTCAATAAGGGTGCGATTATGTTCATCTCGCACATACTCAAGCATTTCTTTTTCTTGTTTTTCTAAAACATATTCTGGATCGCTTTCTGGATCTTCTAAAAAGTGTTCGTTTTGTGGTTTATCTTCATTAAAAATAGTATCAAATTGTTTGTTGTAAAAATCGTATTGATTTTGTTTTCTCTTTCGCTTTTTATCATCAGCAGCCATAAAGCGTGCCACTTTCTTTGTCACATCAAGTTTTATCCAACGTTTGTTGATCCTGTCGTAATAGTCGATAGTCACAATTTCTTCGCTATCATCGTAGTCTGGCTTTGTATTTTCAATTTCTTTACTTTCTATATTCATAAATATTCTCCTTGCTATTAGGCAAAGCAAATCTTTGTTGCAAAGAGCTAAGTAAGGTAGGATCCACATCATTGCCGCCAAACTTCTGCAAAAGTTCAAGGGCATTCGAAATGAGTTGCAGCTCATCGGTGGTCATTGTTTTTCCTTGATAAACATAGCCTTTGTCTAAATAAACTCCGCCTTTATTTGCGCCGCCACAAAAAGTTTGGATAGGATAGCGATAGGATAATGATTGGATATGTCTATAAACTGTGATTTTGCTTACTTCAATTTCGTCTGCGATTTCTTGCAATGTGTGCACTTTGCAATCGCCTAAAAAATTGAGTATATCCGCAGTTATACTTGATTTTTTCAAATCCATTCGCTATCACCTCCTTTTATTTTGTTTTGACGCCTTTACTTTAACAAGGCCGCATTATCACCATTTGATAACGCGGAAAAAGTTTTTTAATTTTTTCAAAAAATTTTTTGTCGATAAAAGGGAATGAGTAATAAAGAAAAAGACCTAATTTCTTTAAGGACACGAGCCTCTTAGGAAATTAGGTCTTAAAATAAAAATGTTTTTAATTTGTTTTATATTTATCTTATAGAAAACTATCAATAGCTCACCTCACTAAACAAAATCAAAAATTTTTATCTTTTGTGAATAGCAAGCTAACTTTACATTTCTATTTTACAACACCTTAAAAGGTGTTGCATATAAGATATTTCACGAATTTTCAACAATTTTGGCTAATTTTAGCGTAAAAAAGACCATAATTCCCATTTATCGAATTATCTAATAGTAAACGGGCTCTTATGGTCTCTATGATTTTTTATTTATTAGAACTTTCTAAAATTTCAACGACTTCGGCGGTGCCTTCAAACAAGGTTTCCAAGCGCGGAGTTTCGGTAAGTTGTTCGCCCCAATACTTGTCCGCTTTCTCTAACCGCTCGGCAAAACTAAAACCTTCGTTTGTATTATGCCAACTGTCGCCCACAAAGATTTTGCCTGTGCATTTAAGTTTTACAAACTGATAATTATTTTTTTGCCAAGTTATTAGTGGAAACCACATTTTAGCGTTTTCAAGTGTGTGGCAAGCAAACAAACTGGTTAAGCGCGACGGATAATTTTTAAACTTTTTTAAACGCACTTGCTCTAATGCAACCTCGCGCAAACTAAAATCGTAATCACTTATAATTTTTTTAACTCGCTGTAATTTTTCTTTGCCTAAAAAATGAAAAATTTTCTTTTTTGAAATGGCTTTTAATTCTTCTTTTGCAGATTTACCATTTATAGTGTAATCGGCATTATACACTCGCGTATACATTCCGCGCTTGTCGTCACCAAATTTTAACACATCACCAACTTTATATGTGCAAGTTAATGTGGTGTGATATAAAATTTCATCTTTAATTTCCCTAAATCCAAGTTGATTTTTCATTTGTTTTCTCCTTTATCAAGTAGTCCTTCTTTAAAAATAATAAGTTTCTCTCGGTCCGAACGCAGAAAAGGTGGTTTATGTCTTTGCTTGGCGTAATATTTTTAAGATTAGGCACGGTGCTGCCATGAAAAACAACTTGTTGACCATTTATTTTCATCTTTGTTTTATGTAATCTTTTCATTATAAAACTCCACCTTGATTTTTGCTAAACATTTCTTTCCCATAATATAGAGTTCGCAGTTTGTCTATGCCTAAATCTTTATCTTTAAATGAAAATCCATAAGAGTTTAATTCTTTTAATAATAATTTTCTCTGTTCATCTAACGGATAACTATAATAATCTGGATTATCATAATATACAACCAAACCAATATTATCTATAATTTGCAATTGTATGCGGCTTTTCATTATGCTATTTGAATAATGATAATCTTTTTTTGTAGTATCAAAAACTTTAACATATCCTTCTTTAATAAGGGATTTCTGCTTTGATTTGTCGCTTTTTTGTGGGTTTCTAATGCGCACGCATTTGTTTTTAATTTCATTTTCACTAAATCCGTCAAAAGATTTTTCTTTTGAAAAATAAACATCATGCGTTGTGCAAGTATAGACAAGGTTTAGACCATGTTGTTTTAACATTTTGTCATATTATTCAAAGTCTTTATCAAGTTTCATACCAACTTCAACTACTAAATTTGACATATAAACTCCTTTAATAAAATTTATAAATTGATTGATATTTTTCTATGATGTGGATT
>CAMUNJ010000039.1 GCA_947090235.1 uncultured Bacillota bacterium | reverse complement strand
TGCTGATGAAATTATTATTGTAGACACAGGATCTAAAGATAATACAAAAAAAATAGCAAAAAAATATACAGATAAAATTTATGATTTTCCTTGGTGTGATGATTTTTCCAAGGCTCGCAATTTTTCTTTTTCTAAAGCAAGTTGCGATTATATGATGTGGCTTGATGCCGATGATTTTATATTGCAATATGATATAGAGAAAATAAATAAATTAAAAAAGAATAAACTTAAAGCAGATGTTTATATGTTTAAGTATGTTGCAAGTTTTGATGAAAATTTTAAACCGCTTTTTTCTTATTATCGAGAACGCTTAGTCAAACGAGATAAAAATTTCCAATGGCATGATCCTGTTCATGAAGTTATAATTCCTCGAGGAAGAATAGAATACTTAGATGTTTCAATTTATCACAATAAAAAAGAAAGAACATCTAGTGATAGAAATTTAAAGATTTATCAAAAGTTATTAAGTGAAAATGTTGCCTTAACGCCGCGACAAAGATTTTATTATGCTCGCGAACTTATGTATAATAATCACTTAGACGAATCAATAAGACAATTTTCAAATTTTATCATAGACAAAAATGGATGGATAGAAAACAAGATAGAAGCCTGTTTAAATCTTGCTAGATGTTATGTATGTAAAAATGAATACGAACATGCTTTGACCTCTTTGTTTGGATCTTTCATTATGGGATTGCCAAGAGGAGAGATTCTTTGCGAAATTGGAAATGTATTTTTGCGAATGGAAAAAATAGACGAAGCCATTTATTGGTATAAACAGGCCAAGGCTGCAAAACCTAATTTAAAATCTGGTGCTTTTGTAGTAAAAGATTGTTATGATTTTTTGCCAAGTCTTCAACTTTGTGTTTGTTATTATAAAAAAGGCGATATGAAATTGTCTAAGTTTTATCATGAGCAAGCCAAGAAGATTCATCCAACTGATAGAAGTGTGATACATAATGAGGAATTTTTTAATTTGTTAAATAAATAAAAGAAGACTATTTAGCCTTCTTTTTTTGTACTTTTGTTTTATTATTATTTTTTTTATTCTGTTCTTCTTTTTCTTCTTTTGCATCAAGCAATTTTTGTCTTCGTAAAATTTTCTTTTCTAGATCAAGTCTGCGTGCAAGTTGAATTTCATTGTCAAGTATTTCACTATCCATTTTGAATTTATCTAGTTTGTGCAAAGTTTTATATAAAAGTTTAAAAAATCTTTTTCTATTTACATCTACAATTATTGTTATAGGCCCATTTTTATCAAAAGTTGCTCGTGCTCTTCCAGGGTGTTCGTTGCAATCCATAGACACATATGCTTTTTTTGTTTTAAAGATTGATGGATCGTCTAAGTAAAATACTGGGCAAGTGTCGTTTGTAGCAATTCTCATATCAGGTGCATCTGGCTCCCAATATGTTTCGCATGTTTTATGCAAAAATCTTGTTGTATCGTTTATAAATGGAAATTCTTTTATCATTTCTTCAGTAAAGTGTGTTTTATATCTTCCAATATTTGACGGAGTCATAACAACAGGAATTCCGCTTTCAAGAACTATCTTTTGTGCTTCTGGATCGGTTTTTGCATTAAAAGAATTGTATTCAGGATCATTTGGAAGTCCAAAAGGAGCACAACCTTCATAAACAATCATTTTCACCAATTTTTTTGCATCTGGATGTTTTGTAAACAAATTGCCTAAGTTAGTGTGAGGGCCGATAGCAATGATAACTATTTCGTTAGGATTTTCTTTTATAACTCTATACATTGCTTCAACGCAATCCTCTTCTATAGGTTGATGAAGTGTAGTTTTAGGGGGTATGTAGCCACCAAGTCCGTTGGCATCATGCAAAAAAGAAGCATCTTCAGATATTCTTTTCATAGCCTTTTTTGCTCCCTTTGCTACAGGATAGTCTTTTTTAAAAATGTCTAAAATAAAGCACATATTGCGTGTTGCAATATCAATGCCAATGTTGCCAGCAACTGTAGTAAACAATTTTATATCTAGTTTTGGATTATTCATTGCCATAATAATAGCAAGAGTATCATCGCAACCGGGATCTGTATCTATAATAACTTTATATTTTTTCATTGAAATCTCCTAAAAGCGTATAAAAATTATACGATTTTTTATAAAGAAAAGTAAAGTAAATATCAAAAATAAATAAAAATGATAATTCATAATTGACAATTTATATTATTATTTTGTTTTATAATTTGTTAAAAAATTTATAAAAAAACTTAGAACTCATAAAAAACACAAAATTTTTACCATTTTTATTTAATTTTCATGATTTTTATGATATAATATATCCAATGACGAGATGTCAGAGTGGTCGGCGTCACAATTCTTGTTAAAAGTTTACTTTTCTTGATAAGAAAAGACGCACTTAGCACAAGATTGTTCCTTTTCCCAAAAATAATAATATTTTTGGGAGCCCTAAACGCACATTCGACCATATTTTTAGATTTTATCATTTAAATTATAAAGTTTTGACGAGATGTCAGAGTGGTCGAATGTGCTGGTCTCGAAAACTGGTATACCGTAAGGTATCGAGGGTTCAAATCCCTCTCTCGTCGCCAATTAAGGAGGTTATTGTGGAAAAAACAAAGGTTGGAGTAGAAACTACTCTTGCAAGTTATATATTAGGGCAGAAAGTTAGAGAATTGACAATCCCTGAATTTGAAGATTATATTGGATTTTTGAAAGAAAAAACTAGAAAGGAAGAAGTTGAATATATTTTTGAACATGGTGAAAAGGCTATTCAAAAATTAGTTAGCAAAAAATCAAATTTGTATATTTTATCTAACAAAACTATTTTGACATATCAATCGTTTGCTCAAGTTTTAGACTCTGCTACAGATGGTGTTGACATGAAATTATTTTCACATTTTTGTGAACTTTCTAGTCAATATCGGGATGAGTGTAAGCCAAATCATTTTAGCGAATGTTAAAAGGTGAGTTTGAAAGATTTTTTATCTTTTCAAACTCTTTTTTATTATAATGTTGATAAAATATATTTTTTATGTTATATTATATATATGAAAATAAAAAAGGATTTTAGTGTAAACAGGCTAGCAAAGCATAAATTGATTATGTTTAGTTTTCTATTTCTTTTTATATTTTTAGGCTTGATTGGTGGTGTTTTCTTTTCTATCCTTTCGAGCAGGGACAAGGCAAATGCTAGCACATATCCAAGCGAGTTTTCGTTTAGAGACGAGTATTTTGTGAATTTGACAGACCAAGGTCAGTTTGGAACATGTTGGGCATTTGCAAATATTAAATCTATAGAAAATGTTTTGGCTGCCAAAACGGGTGAACATTTTGAGATAAGTGAAAGTTATGCCGCTTTAACCAATTTGACAAGCCAAATAGATTATTTAGTTGGCAATGGCGGAAGTGTTAGAGATGTAGCGACTGCTTTTAATAGATATGGCTTTTTATTGGAAAGTGATTTGCCTTATCAAGACATTTATTTTTTAAATAAATCTAACAACAACTACATGCTTGATATATTAAAAAAACAAGCAGATACAACGACTATCAAAATTTCAAGTGATATCAAATCTGCAAGTTATATTGAAAATACAAGCGTAATTAAATATTTTATAACTGAGTTTGGAAATGCTAGTATAAACATAGAAGACTGGGATATGAAAAATGTCAATGGGCGTGATGAACTTATTATAGGAAGAAATGGTGGACATGCCTTGTCAGTTATGGGATGGGATGATAATTATCTTGCTTCTAATGGAACTCGCGGGGCTTATTTGATTTTAAATTCTTATGGTGATTATAATAGTGATGGAATTATCTATCTTCCTTATTCCACAGCAGTAAGAAGTAAGGTTTATGCATTTGCATATCAAATTTCTCTTCCAGATGATTATGTTTATTTAACATCAAATGCAGAATATAAAGTGCAAACTAAAGGGAAATATTATTCTTCAACAAACTATGTAGGGCAAGAAACTACTTTGAGAGAAAAAAATATTTTTGATGTAGATGATGATTTTCTTTTGGAATATAATTTCGGCAATTTAAATCAATTGAATTTTAATGTTAGCATTTTTAGAGGAGATGTTGATGTTAGCGAACAATTTAGAATACTTAAATCTGATAATAAATGTTATATTAGGCGTAGAGGAAATTTAGAGAGCGGAAGTTATAAATTAAAATTTAATTATTCTTATAATAAGAATGGACAGCAAACGCAAAGAAATATTTTAAAACAACTTTTCTTATTGGATGGTCTTGAACTTGCAGGTATTGATAAAATAAACGAAGAAAATGGAATAAAAGACAATGTTGTTGTTGACTCTCTTTCTATGGTTGATAATAACATTTATATAACTCAATATGGGACAAACTTTATCAAAGCCACAGAAGTAGGAGTTTCTTTGTCTCCTTACGCAGAGAATGTGAGATACACTTTGAGAAAGAATAATACTACTTTGAACACATCAGGCAGTTTTTTGGGGAGAGGAAGAATTGGCTTACAAATAAGTTCTTCTTATATCAATGATGGTGAAAATCTATTTATTTTAGAATTATCCAATTCAGAACATGTCAAAACATACAATATCTATATATATTATGATAGCAAAGGTAGATATTTTGGCGAAGGCTTTACAAACACTATGTTTTCGTCTCTGGTTAAAGTTGACCTTGACGGTGGAAATTTGCCTACTAATAATAAAAGTAAAATCTTGATTAGTAACAATTTGTTTGCAAGAAATTATCTCACAGCACCTGTCAAGGATAATTATAAATTTGTGGGCTATGAATATTTGAAGACTAATGGCGAATGGGAAATGTTGCCATTTGATTCTGCTAAACAAAAATATTTTATAACCTCGGCTTATGTTAGACATACTACAGCAAATAATTATTATACTTTGTATTATAAATGTTATAATTATCGTAATAGCGTTTTTGTAAGAGCGGTTTATCAAGATGATAAAAATCCAATCATGATTGCTAGTAATGGTAGAAATGGTGACACATTTGATATAAACGAAACATTAGTTCTTTCAATAAATAATGAAAGTGCTAGCAATATTCAATGGTATTTGTCTGGATCTTTAATAGCAAATGGAAACAATGCAGAATTAACAAATTTAAAATCAAATTCCTATATTTTATCTGTCAAATTTTATGAAAATGGTACAAATTATACTTATTCTAAATCTTTATTTATCAAATATTATTTGTATCAAGTTAGCGTAAAAGAAGATTTAAATAAAAATCCTTTTATATATAATAAAACTTTACAGCGACCAACTATATATATTCCTGACTTGGTTGAAGGTGAAGATTATATACTAGAATATCCAAATTCAGTTCAAGCCGGCAATTATAAAGTTATAATAAGGCCAAAATTAGAAAGCATCGAACTTAGCATGAATGAGGTTGAATACACTATTCATCAACGACAATTGACGGGTAAGATTGGCGAGAAAATAATTAGACAGGGCGAAAGTATTGGCAATTTCACATACCAAATAAATGGATGGCTTGAAGATGACGATTTGATGGTTAGTTTTGATACAAGCAAGATTGATGTCTATGAAATTGGCGAGTATAATATACCTGTTAAGTTTGTAAATATAACATCTTCTTATGACATATCTAAAGTTAGTTATGCAACATTGGTTATAGTGGAAACAAACTTTGCTCCTTCAATGATTAATCTTGTCGCAACAGATAATAATGATAATGTTTCCAATACATTCAAATATGGCCAGGGGATAGTTTTAAAACATGATCGCCCACAAGGTATTTTTGAATATGTGGAGTATTCTTTGAATGGAAAAACTTATACTAATAAAGTTCAGTACTTGACAGAAAGATTGCCAGTTGGTAAATACACATTAAAAAGTAAAGCCAAAATTATTGATGGTGAAACTATAACTGGTGAGATTATAGAAAGAGAAATTGAAATCGAAATAGTAAAACTAGAAGTTAATATAACTATTTTGGATGCACAAGGTTATAAAGGTGAGCAAGCAGAAGGCTTGAAATATAACATAGAAGCCGACTATCCAACAACTGGTCTTAAAGTTGAACTTGAGGTTTTGAACTTTGATAAAAATAAAATTGGAGAATACGACATTATAGCCAAATTATCTGGCTTGATTGAAAATTATGATGTTAAAGTTGTAAATGGAGTTTATAAAGTTGTGCAAAGCCCACAATTTTATACAAATATAATTTTAATTAGCGTGTTTGTTGGTGTTGTATTGTTGACAATATTGGTTGTCATAATAAGAAAAAAATGCAAACAAAAACAATTAGACAAAACATCTGACTGGTAAAAAATCATAGTGAAAACTATGATTTTTTTAACAAAAAGTTAATATTAAAGTTATTTTATCTATTATTGATGTTAAACTTCTGTCCATTATGGTGATAAGTCGGTTAAGTTCGTTGATGTTTATCTTTTTTTCTAGTTGTAAAAATTTGCATCTAAAGTTTATGTAAATAGATTTTAGCATTTGCAAAATTTTAGCAAAATCCTTATCTTCAAGTTTTAAGGTTGGAGATAAAAGTTCTAAAGGGGAGTGAAAGATAGAAATATGGATGCTAGAAAGTCCTGAAGAAATAAAATCATTTTCTTGAAGCAAATATTCCATATCATTTTTAAATTCACTTCGCTGTTTGCTTGCAATTTGATAAAGATAATTTATATCGGTCAATTTTTGATTTAATTCTTGCAAGACATCTTTTATCTCAGGCAAAATTTTATCATCACCTTGAGTTCGAACTTGATTAAATGCCATTGTAAAACGATTGGTGTCAGAAATTTCGCGTTGACCTGTCAAGGTGTTAAAATAAGAATAATATTTGTGCATAAAAACTCCTTAAAGTTTTATATGCTTTTATTATCCTTTTTGCTAATAAAAAACTTCAATGATTTTTGTTGTATCATTGAAGTTTTATTTGTTTTTATTGTTTATGCATTTACTGTTGGCAAAACTGCTTTTAAAATCAAAGGGAGAAGGGTGTTTATAAAAACTATCAGTACAATCAAAACTGCAACACCAATAATGGTGTTTTTGATTCGTGTAGCAGCAGTTTTACGCGTATCTTCGCTATCTGCTTTTGCTAGGTTTACGCCAAGTATGATTGCATAAACAGCACCAGCCGCACCAACAACCCCCATAATAGCATAAAGGATTGGAGGTAAAACATCGTAAACATCGTTTAGCCAACTATAGCCACCTAGAAATCTAAATGAAAGAGCCAATAAAGATTGCATAATAATTTCTCCTTGTATAGTTAATATATCACAAAAATAAGATTTTTTCAATTAATTTGCAAAATTTCTTATAAAATATTTAGTGTTTATATAAAGAATATAAAAAATAAAGATTTTTTATTTATTTTTGAAATTTAGTTGACAAATCCC
>CAMUNJ010000038.1 GCA_947090235.1 uncultured Bacillota bacterium | reverse complement strand
GCCTGCATGTTTGTCGGAAATCATTGCTCCGCCAATAGTCAAACCTTTTAGACCAAGTTCGTCAATAAGTTGTGCTGGGATATAATCTTTTCCGCGTTTAAAGACAGATCCTGCACTAAAAGTTCCAAAAGGCTGTGTTTGTTTTCTTTGTTGAAAATATTGATTTTGTTTTTTAGATATTTCATAATATTCGCCTTTTTCAAACTTGAAAACCGCTTCTATTATAATTTCTTTTATATTTGTAGTGCGATAGTCGAATTTAATTTGATTTTTATTCAAATGTTCAAATTCGCATGTGTCAGTATTTAATATTGTAATAGAGTTTATATACTCACATACACTTTTTCCAAACGCACCAGCGTTTCCTTTTATAGAGCCTCCAATACTTCCAGGTATACCAAACGAAAATTCAAAACCAGTCAACTCATTATCTTTTAAAAATTTATTAAAAGCAAATAAATTTATATTAGCACTTGTGTAAACCAAGTCGTTTTCAAGATATAAAAAGTCTTGCATATCTTGCATAGAAATAACAACTTTTACAGATGGCTTGCTTTTAAAAAGTACATTGCTTCCATTGCCTAAAACAAAATAACTATAATCAAATTCTTTTAAAAGTTTAATTAATATTTGTAGTTGTTTATGGTCACTAGGAAAAACTAAATAGTCAATAATCCCACCAAGTTTAAAACTAGTGAAAGGTGCAAGAGGTTGATGCGTTAAAAAATTTATATTATTATCTTTTAAAAAACTGGAAAATCTTTTCATATAAAGTATTTATGATAAGATTCCTAAAAATGATAAAATAGATTGACAAAAATTTGCAAAATTGCTATTATGTAAAAGATGACTAAATCATCAAAAATTTAATAAAATTTGCTACTGTGGCTCAGGGGTAGAGCACCACCTTGGTAAGACGTTTTTTGGGACTGAAAACGTCTGAAAGAAAATCAAAATTTATGTCCCCAATTTTATATGCTTACGTGGCGCAGCAGGTAGCGCAATGCCTTGGTAAAATAAAAATAGCCGATTTTGAGGATGCCGAAACCTCAATAAAAACAAGCAAAAATCAATACTATGCTGGTGTGGCTTAGTGGGAAAGCGCGGCCTTGGTAAGGCCGAGAGAGCGGGTCCGATCCCCGCCACCAGCTCCAAACACAAATCGCTATATGTCTTATATTTAGGGACTTATAGCGATTTTTCTTTTTTTTAAAATTTAACTCATTTTTAGCTTGTATAAATTAAATGGTGTCAAATTTATGGACAAATGGTGTCAAATTATTACATAAAAAAAGACCGGAAGTCAATTTCTCAACTTTCGGTCTAAATCTTTCTAAAACTATATAAATTGGCTGTAAATGGTGTCAAATGGCGTCAAGATAATAAAGTAAACCACGAACACCAATTGCTTCCACACATTGAAGCGAATGCTATAATACCTAAGCCTAAATAAACAAAAAATAGAATTGGACTTAAAATATTATTTACAGTCCGCACACATTTATAAAGCCATCTACGTACTTTATTATTTTTTATTTCATCAAAAACAAAATAGTCTGAATACTCATATAAATCAGGGTGTCTATAGAAACTATCAACTTTTACGTCTTGATTAAACTTTATTTCATTATTATTAAGTTGAGAAACTATAAATTTTATTTCTCCTGTTTTAATTGGAGATTTTTTTAAACCAAAAGTCTTGGGTGTTAAACACAATGAATATTTGTCGTCTTTATAATATACCTTATTTTTTATTAAAAGGTAAATTCCGTTAGAATCATATTCATTCGGCATTTCACAGTTTTCATTTAAATCAAATATGTTTAATAATTCAACATGTGATACAAGTTTACTCTGCAACAAAGCAATATAATTTTTATTATAACTATTCAATATAACTTCCCATAAAGCATTAAAGAAAAATATTATGTTAATAACAAATAAAACAAAAGACAAATCATTATTTATTGCACAAAATTGTGATGCAAAACAAAACACATTTAGAAAAATCAAAAACATTAATTTATAAGTTCTTTTAGTGAGCTTAATAAGAAAATAGGAAACTTTACCATCACCACTTCTACTTATAGCATTTGTTATAAAATATTCAGGCAAATTCCCCATCGCTGCAAACCAACAGCCAAGCCAAACAATAATTCCAAAAAATATATTCATATCATTTCCTCACAGCAAATATTATAACATAATTCATAGTGTAAAACAATATCACATCTCAAAATCTTTCTGCTTTCTTTTTCGCTGTTGTCTTTGCAGAAGTTCAAGTTGTAATTCAAGTTCTTCATCTGTCATTTCATCAAAGTTATAAGATTGTTCTTCAATGTCTTTCTTTTGCCTATCTTTTTCAATTTTATCGTTAAGTTTATCGGTGGCTTCTCGCACATATTCGCTGTTCACAGAGTTGTAGACTGTAATTGTAGTTTTCACGTCGCGATGTCCTAAAAGCTGTTGGATAACCTTCGGGTTTTCATTGAGTTCAAACAGCATATTTGAAAATGTGTGTCTTAGTGAGTGAAAATGTATGCCACACTTATCAAGTCCATTTCTTCGCTTAAACCTATCAAAAATCATTCTGCAACCTGAATATGTGCGAACACTTCCATCATCATTTGCGAAAATAAAAGAAGTAGGTGCAATTAAGTTTGCACTAACTTCCTTTTTTGTTTGTTGCCTGTTCAGTTGTTTTTCTTTCCATTCTTTGAGAGTTTGCACAACTATATCAGTGATTGGTATCTCACGAACAGAACAGGTTGTTTTTGTGTCGCCAACAACCGTCACACGATTTAATATATTGCCTTCTCTGTCAAATTTGGGGACTGTAGTTATTGCACGTTCAATTTTCAAAGTTTTGTGTTTCTCATCAAAGTTTTTCCATTTTAGTGCGATAGCTTCACCAACACGCAAGCCAGCAAACATCATCACATAGCAAAGTGGTTTGATAAAATTGGCATCATCTTTTTCAAGTGCATTCAAAAACTTTTCTCTAATTTCTGGCGGTAAAGCTTTGTAGTGTTCTTCGTCGCCATAAACTTTTCTATCTTTGCTTGAAATCCTGACTTTGTGAGTAGGGTTGACTTGCACCCACTTGTTATCTATGGCATACTCAAAAAACTGATTTAAAAGGTGTTTATTCTTCTTTATTGTGTCAATTGAATATTCTTCTTCAATCATTTTGTTCACAACTCTCTGGACTGCATAGGTGTCAATTTCATAAACTTTCATTTTGCCAATTACCGGCACAATGTGCAATTTAAAATTTCGGATATTTCCTTCAAAAGTTCGTGGACTGACAGCACTCTTTTTGAAAAGCAAAAGCCACTCAAGCATTAGTTCTTCCAAATTGTGCTTTTCAACAAGGTCATAGGAATTGCTTTTAATTCTGCCACTTATCTCGCATAACTTCTTTGCTACTTCAGTTTGGCTTTTGCCATAAATTGTTTTTCGTAAAGGTTTGCCACTCTCATCAAATCCTATAGAAACATATCCAGCCCATCTTCCATCTTTTCTTTTGTAAATTGATCCCTCATTATTGGCTCTGCGTGTTTTGCTTAAAACCTTCTTCTTAGCCATTTGCCACCTCGCTTTGATTTTGCAAAGTTATATATCGCACAAAGTTAAGCACACTTACAACTTGTCTTTTGCCGACCTTTGTTGTAGGGAAATCTTTACTTCTCAAAAGACTTCTCACATTATCTCTGCCAAGCCCTGTAATTTTCATAATGTCCTCACAATCTAAAAAGTCTTTGTTGTATTTAGTTGAAATTCTATTCACTTCATCTTGTATTAAGTTGTTTATATTCAGTTGTTGATTGTTCATTTTTTGCTCCTTATTGTTTAAATTCCAAAGTCCTATTTTCTTTCTATTAACATTTCTAAACAATAAAAAAGAAGTGGGTTTCACACTTGCTTTCCAAAAAGAGAAGTGAGGCAATTTTGTGCCACAAAGATTTTTCGTTTGTCCCAATAAAATGCTTTATTTTATGGGCAAATACGCGAAAAATCTCACAAAATGTCCCACTTCTTATCCTGCTTGCTATAAAATTTCTATAATCCTCACTAATTTTTCTCAATTTGCGACAACTCTGCATTAATTTGTTGAGCAATCTTTTCTTTATCGTCTTCAAAGAATTCTGGCGGATCGTCACGGAATCCTGCATTGTAAAATTTCTTATCAATTCTGCCATTTTCAACAATATCAAACATTCCATTGTATAATCTGCAAAGCAAGAGTTGATTTTGATAAAGCACATTCAAAAGGTCTTTGTAAACGTTTTCATCGTTCAATCTCATCTTGTTTAACTTGGCTTGAATTTCACAAATGTTTTGTGATAATTTTTGTGATTTGAAAAAGTAAGTTTCGTGATCCTTTTCAAACATCTTCTTTGCATCCAAGCCTGTGCGAATTAAAGATGTTAAAAACTCGTTGATATTGCCATATTCTTTTGCATGCTTTTGATAAAACTCATTCAATTCTTCCATAAAACGAATATCATACATTCTAATCTTCTTTTCAAATACTCTGTCACTTTTGATTTCTTTCATTTTTTCACCTCCTTTTATTTTTTTTGTTTTCTATTCAGACTTGTGCAGCTCAAGTCAATATTTCTTTCTTTGTCAAAACTTGTTTTGTAAGAGATAATTAAATAATCTCTCTATACTATATAGGGACAATTGTTTGTTGATCGTTAGGGTAAAATTGACTATTTTTTCAAAAAAAAGTTAAAAATCTTTCAACAAAAAAAAGAACGACTATCAAATCGTTCTAATTCGTTTATTTTACTCCCTACATACATAAGGACATTTATTATCAAAAAATTAAGTATGTTTTTAAATATTTTTTAAAATTTTTATGCGTTTTGGTTTTTGCTAAACATTGGCTTATCGTAATATAATGTTCGCAACTTATCCAATCCCAAATCTGTTTCTTTAAAATTAAAGCCATAAGAATTTAGTTCGTCAAATAAAGCTTTCCTTTGTTCGTCAAGTGGCAATTCATAATAGTGACCATTGTCATAATAGCATAAAAGTCCAACATCTTTAATATCTTGCAGTTGAATGTAGCTTGTCATTCCCTCTTTATGGTATTGAAAATCAAATTTTATTGTATCAAAAACTTTTCTATAGCCCTTCAAGAGCAACTCTTTTTCTTGCTTTTGAATTTTTTTAATGTCAGTTTTGCGGTCTTTATTTTTGCCTATTACACCTTCAAGATTTCTAAGCCTTATACACGCATTTTTCATTTGATTTTCTGAAAGTCCATTCAATGTTTTTTCTTTTGTATAATACAAGTCATGCGTTACGCAAGCAAACTGTAAATTTAATCCATGTTTGATAAGCATATCATGATAATATATTAAACTTTTGTTAAGCGGCATTCCAACTTCTAAAACTAATTTCTCCACTTTATTTCTCCTTAGTTTATTATAACGCTTTTTTCTGCAATTCTGCAACAAAATCGTCAACCATTTTGAGCACTTGCATGACATTTCCTTTAAAACTCTTTAAATTCTCAAGATGGGCTTCAATTCCAAGTGCCGCAAACTGAGCATTTGTGTTTTTAATCCACTTGTCATCAAGAGAAGAATAGTCGATTTGTTTTGTTAATTTTTCTTTAATGTTTTTATCATCACCAGTTTCAGCCAAATGTCTTATTGCTTTGCGAACATCTTTTATAAAATCTCTTACTGCTTGCAAATCAACTTTAAATTGTCCTGTCTTTCGTATTTCGTCAATGTACGCCTTAAAAGTTTCTTCAGTTTCTTGTTGCAATTTATCAAACTCGGCAGTTTGATTAAATTCTTCGTCTGCGCAAACAAAGCAACGATAATTGTATATGATTTTGTCGAGTCTTTGACTTATTGCACTTGGACTTATTCCAAACTTTTCAGCAATATCTTTTTGCTTAACACCATTCATATATTCAAGAAAGATTTTCCTATCCATTTCAGGCAATTTGTAAACGCTGCGATAGAGAACCCGTCTGTCAATTTTCTTTACCATTTCATCAACAATATCTTCAACCGCTTCCGTTGAGTGTTCATGAATATAGTTGTCAACATACTCTTTGCTGTTCTTTCCTTGAATTTGCGAAAAACTAACTTCATGCCTTCGCACTTTTCTGTCTAAACTACTTTGTTTAATTTCTTTTTCCATAATCTGATTATATCATAAATTTTTTCAAATGTATAATACTTGACAAACTTCGCAAAAACAAATTAAAAGAAAAATGTGAACACTTTTGCTCACACTTTCACTTCTTTTAAAATTTCAACAATTTCAGCTTCGCCAACAAAAAGGATTTCTTTTGCTTTTGTTTTTGACTTCTGATCTTGCGACCAATATTTTTCGGCAAGTTGTTTATATTCATTGAAAGAAACTCCCGGTCTTCTAAGTCCAAAATCTCTCGCACAAAAGATTTGCCCATTAAGTTTGACAGCAACTGCTTGATATGTTTTGTTTAATTTTTTGTTTGCCATTATTTCAATGTTTTTAAAAACATCTTCCTTGCATTCTGACAAATACATACATTTGAAACGAGATGGCAATTCAGGAAATTTCTCTTTTCTAACTTCTTCCAATGCAATCTCTCGCATAAACAAGTCATAATTTTGCAGTGCAAGAGCCATATCTATTTCAAGCTGTTTGTTTTTAAAAATTCCTTTCTTCTTTGCATGCTTAAACCCTAATTCGTGCAATGGTTTACCATTTTGATTGAAAGAAAAATCAAAAATTTTCATCTGCCCATTAAAGTCCTCGCCAAAATAAATTTTGTCGCCAACCTTATAATTCCTGTCGGTTGCCACTTGATATAAAATCAAATCCTTTACTTTTTGCATAAAAACCCTTTCATAAATTTTAAATTTTTTACTATGAAATTATATCTTTGGTTTCCCATCTTCAAACACTTTTTCGTATTGTGCTTCTGTTTCTTTTCTTTCTGGGATCGCATTTAAAACACCCATTTTTTGAATTTCCAAAGATGACGCACATTGTGCCATTCTAACGCATTTTGTCTTTGGCATGCCTTCGGCATAATAAACAATAAAGTTCCCAATGAAAGTGTCTCCAGCGCCATTTGTTTCAACAATGTTATCAACTTTGACAGCTTGCTCATGAGCCAGTTTTCCATTTTCGTCCACAAAATACACACCTTCGCCACCTTTTGTTATGATAAGGTTAGGAAGTAAAGTCAACATTTCATCAACAGTTTTCTTACCAGTAAGGTCTTGTGCTTCTGAAAAGTTTGCTGCAATAAAATCCACCTTTTTTAATGTTTCAAGATCTTGTGCATTGTTTATGTCAAATTTCTTGTGAGAAACAGTAAGGGTTGTTGGGATTTTGTGCTTATGACAAAAGTCAATCGTTGCTTCCAAGAAATCTTTGTTTTGTTTTGAAACCAAAATGACTGCATTTGCTTTTAAAATCCATTCTTTGTATTCTTCAACCATTTCTGGCGAATAATATTGCGACAGTGGGGACGGAAAGCGCA
>CAMUNJ010000037.1 GCA_947090235.1 uncultured Bacillota bacterium | reverse complement strand
AAAATTGCTGCTTCATTAAGCATATTTTCAATATCTGCACCAGTAAACCCAACTGTAATTTTAGCAAGTGTGTTAAAATCAACATTTTCATCAATAGGTTTATTTCTTGCGTGAATTTTTAAAATTCCCTCTCTTCCTTTCACATCTGGAATATTTACAAATACTTGTCTATCAAATCTACCTGGACGAAGTAAAGCAGGATCAAGTACATCGCTTCTATTTGTGGCAGCCAAAACTATAATTCCTTCGTTTGCTTCAAATCCATCCATTTCAACAAGAAGTTGGTTGAGTGTTTGCTCTCTTTCATCGTTTCCGCCACCTAACCCTGCTCCTCTTTGACGACCTACAGCATCAATTTCGTCAATGAAAATGATACAAGGCTTTTTAGCTTTTGCCTGTTCAAATAAATCTCTAACTCTTGATGCACCAACGCCAACAAACATTTCTACAAAGTCAGAACCACTAATTGAAATGAAAGGTACATTCGCCTCGCCTGCAACAGCTCTTGCGAGAAGGGTTTTACCAGTTCCTGGAGGGCCTACTAAAAGCACACCTTTAGGAATTCTTGCACCAAGTTGAGTGAATTTTTTAGGATTTTTCAAGAATTCAACAATTTCGGCAAGTTCTTCTTTTTCTTCTTCGGTACCAGCAACATCACTAAATTTAACTTTGTTTGAAGTATACGCTCTTGCATTGCTCTTTCCAAAAGACATTGCTCCCTTGTTTGCACCACCTATCATTTTGAAAATCATCCAAACAAGGAATAATCCAAAGCCAATATAAAGTATTGGGTAAACTATGTCCCACCAATTTATTCCATCTGGCTGAGGTCCCGAAACTTGAATTGCAGTGGTAGCATTTTTATTGTATTCATTTATCTTTTCAAGAACACTATTGATTATTCCATCATTGCCTTTTTCATAATAAAAATAGTAATCGCTATATTTTGGGAATTTACCTACAAACTTGCTATCTTTTACAAGTACATATGCAGTTCCATCCTTATAGTAGAAGGCAATCATTTGTTGCCCCTCGCCTTGATAATCCTCACTAGGTTTGTAAGTACCGTTTATAAGTTCTTGAACATCATACTCGCGATCAACAAGCATCTGTCCCTTATATCCGCTAGGTATAAACAAAACACAAATAAGTAATACAACCAATAAAAGCGTAATTACATAAGACATTTTAAATTTAGGTTTTTGGTCTTTCATTAAGCCCTCCTTTTATAATATACATGATATTTTATCATAAATAAAAAAACTTAGCAACCATATTGAGGTCACTTTAATAAATTTTATGCAAAGCAAAACACATTTAAGCCAAATTTCGACAATAAAAAAGTGGCATTGCCACTTTTTTGTTTTATAAAATATATTAAATTTATAACCTCTTTTTTTATAATCAATCTGCTTTTAAAGCATAAACACCAAATTTAAATATTTTTGTGAACAATAGCAAAATTTAATGCTTCTCTTTTTTCTACTCACTTTTGCATCTAACTGTCAATTGGAAGTTGACATGATTTAAAATATCTTCTTTATCTTCAAGATTATTATAAAACTCTTTAAATTCTCCGCCTGCAGTTTGCATCATCAAAGTCAAACCTAAAACATCAGCTTTATGTTCACGAATTATTTTTAATGCACTTGTAAATTCCTCTTTACAATAGGCTTCAATTTTACTGCTAACTTCAGGTGTTAAAATTGTGAACAAACTGTTTAATTTCATATCATTTTTACTCCCCACTATTTCAATAAGTTCTACTCCTAATGTCACACTTATCGAATATATTGGATTCCCATTTTCCATTTTTAAAGCCGTGTTTACCTGTTTTTTGCGAACAGCATATGTTAATTTTGCATCATCAAAATCTTGATTGGTCACATGTTTTATTTCAATCAATTGTCCTATCGCTTTAGAATTTGTTATATTAAGTCCTTGAACAGCCTTTTCGTTTAAAACTTCAACTTTTCGTCCTTCTTTTAGTAAAAGAGCATCTCCATTATTGACAATTTTTTGCTTGCCTTGGCTTTGCCCGCCAGAAGCCTGTTCACCACCAGCACTGCCTCCTTCTTCTCCTCCAGAATTTCCGCCACCGCTACCACCACTAGAGCCGCCTGATTGTCCACTATTACTTCCACTTGAGGATTCTCCCTCTCCCGAGCCTCCATTAGAATCGCCACCCGAACAAGAAGATGAGCCAGACTGACCAGATTCCATTGAAGCAATTTCTGAACTTTGTTCATCTTTAAGTTCCAAATATCCAATTAGTGAAGATTTTACTGGACTATAATATCCTTGATAAAAACTTTCAAGAGTAGTATCTGAAACATAAATCTTTTGAACATTGTATGCAACAAGTTGCTCAAGTTTAAGACCTAAATCTTCGCCTAAACATTGGCTTGCTTTTAAAAAATCTTTGGCATTGCCATTAGTACTAATCAAAATAGTGTTTTCTGATAAAGATGCAATTCGGCTTAAATAATCAATACTTGGAGAAATATCCTCTTGCAATAAACTTGCTCCAATAATTGTAGTTTTAGCATGAGAAAGACCTATTCGCTTTCCCATAGCAATTTGTGCTTGATGTAATGCATCTGCAATGCATTGCCCACTAGCACTAACAACAGAATTTGTTTCATTATATGTTGGATTAGCAGTTGGAATAAAGGTTAATAGAGAAACTTCAACACCGTCTCCAGCCTTATCTATTCCAACTGCTGTTACTACTGCTCTATCTTTGTTTTCACCAGGAGAAAATATAGCAACTGGAGTAAAAAATATAACTATAAATATAAATACAATCATCATTGGAGACTTTAATAATTTTTTAAAAGACCTTTTCATATTTCCTCCTTTTTCTTACTTTAAAGGAAATAAAAGTTGTAATCAATGGTACTAGTAAATTAATAACAACCATTAAATATGGAAGATAATTTTCTGTTGCAAATAAAAAGAAATCATATTGCCCAATAACTTCGTGATATAACACTAAAAATAAAATATCATACAAAATTAATGAATGTATTTTATTTAATTTAGGAAAAATCATCAAAAAACTTCTGCTAAAACCATACACAAAAATTTCTAGTTGAAAATAAGTTAAAAACATAATTGTTATCATAGGAATAATATCTAACTTTCCTATAGCAGTAAACTGTGCTGGCACAGCACTGATATCTATCAAGGCATTGTTATGCATAAAAGCAGTCACACGATAAATTGAGTAAAACCTAAATAGAATAATAACCAAAAGTAAAACACCAAATAAAATTATATTGAGCATTTTTCTGCCTTGTTTTTTCTTAATTTCAATCTTGTCCATAATTAGAAAGAGAAAAATATAATCTCCAAAAGAAAACAAATGTTTAAAAGTATTTTGAAAAAATACTCCTGCCTCTGCTTGAAAAAATAATGGCATTCCACCACCATTTGTTGTTGAAATGGCTAAACAAAGTACAAGACCTGCACAAATAATATAGAAAAACAACTCAATGGTTCTTGATATAGTTCGCATGCCGCAAAAAACAGCATGATTAATAATTGGGAGTATTGCTATCAACGCAAGAAACTCAAAATCCTCTTGATAAACAACTTGTTTTAAAAACATGTATACAACTGTATAAGTTAAAATAGATTTAATGAAGAAAAAAGACATAAATAGAAAAATTATAATTTTAGTAATAACTTTTCCTAAATGTTCATTTAAAACTTCGCTAAATTTTTCTGTTGGATATCTTGCTTTCAATATAAAAAATGCACCTAAAACCAACAAATCAAATAATAATAATAAAATTGAAACCCAAAAGCCGTCCGAGCCAACCTCTTCATACAAAAGAGAAGGATAGACTAAAATTGTGTTAGCCAAAATTAGCATAACACACAACATCCCTGTCTGTCTTGCCGAAATTTTAAAATCCTTCATTTTTGCCTCACTTTATTTTTGTTGTTATAACTCTTAGGCCGAGTTTTCATTTCGGTTAGTGGAGATTTGAATATTCCATCTTTGAGGTCTTGCGGAATTCTTGGACTATAAGGTGCAAGATATGGCGTTCCATAACTATCAAAAGTGTTTAGATAATTTACAAAATAAATTAATCCACCAACTAGCCCTAACAAGCCTAATGATCCACCTATTATTAAAAACATAACCTGCAAAACCGTGATTTGCGAAGACTGCTCTGGTGCTGTATATAATGCAATTTTAGCAAGAGCAACAACAATAACTCCAGGAGGAGAAATTAATCCAGCCTTAACACCTGTGTCACCCAAAATCAATGCCCCCACAATTGATGTTGCAAGCCCCAAATAACTAGGTAATCGCAAACTAACCTCATACAAAATTTGGAATAACAGAGTAATAAAAAGCATTTCAAGAAATGGAGTAAAAGGCAGTCCTTGTGTAGTATCAGCAACCGTAATCAAAAAGTTTAGAGGCAAAATATTATAATGAAAAAGTTGTAGTGCCAAATAAGTGCCAGGTGCAAGAATGGCAATAATAATTCCAAGAACTCGCACAACCCTAACTAAAGAAGCATAATGATGATTTGTATAATAATCGTTAGAAGATTGCATTTCTTCTATCAAAGTGAAAGGCAGAGTCAAAACAATTGGAGAGTTATCTACAATAATTGCAACTCTTCCTTCAAGCATTTTTCCTGCAACAATGTCTGGCTTTTCGGTGTTCCCAACCTGTTTGAATAACGAATCAGGTTTATTTTCAAGAAAAGACAATATGTAATAACTATCAACAACGCCATCAATGTCTATATTTTTTAATCTTTTTTCTATATCTTTGATAACTTGCTTGTCGGCTATTCCATCCAAATATGCTATAACAACTTGAGTATTAGAATATCTGCCAACTTTAGTTTCTTTAAAAACTAAATCTTTACTATATAGCCTGCGTCTAATAAGCGTAATGTTTGTTTTTATATCTTCCACAAAACCTTCACGCGGGCCTTGAATAACTGGCGAAGTTGGGGGCTCGCTAGGTGCTCTTGTAGGATAAGACCCAATATCTATAGCAAGATAAAGTCCCTTCTTTTCAGTAAAAACAATAACTCCACCTTTTAATATATTTTCGATAATCTCATCAGTTTTTATTTCCTTTACATCACTATTTTTAATAACCTTATCTTGTAAATTTTCTAAATCAATATCTCCATTATATTGAGAAATGGGTGCAAAAATACCCTCAACAAAAAGTTGTTGATCGGTAAAACTTTTGAGATACAAAAAACCTACCTTGTCGTCACCTTTAATAAGTATGCGACTGGTAACATCAAAACTATTATGTAATTCTTGCTTGTATTTTTCAATTTCTTTTTCTACATTTAAAATAGCCATAATCCCTCTTTAAAGGTATTATGACTAAAATAAATATTTTTATGTAAAATCAAGCCAAATGCTTGGTGCTTATCTTTAATCTTTAATAAAACGCTTTATAATTTTGGTCAAGAAAGCCAAATGCTTGGCGATTTATTTACTTTTTAAGAAAGTAAACTAAACCCCATACTCTTCAAATGATTAATAACAGAGTCACTTGTTTGTCCTCCTATTGCTATTGAATATAAATTATTTTGCATTGGCAAGTCATTATTCATATTTGCTACTACTGTATAATTTGCATAACTTCCACTAGTATAATTTCTTCGGTCGCCTATTTGACTATAACTTGCTGTTACTGTTGGTTTTGATGTTGTACTACTTGCATAAAACATTCCTATTGCAAGATTGCTTGATCCATTAAATGAACAATTTGTTATTGAGCCACTTCCTACTCCTACTATTCCTCCACATTTTGTAGCATCTTTGCTATAAATCATTCCATATCCTGCACAATCAGTTATTGAAAGAAAACTTCCAGTCCCAACAATTGAAGCACCAATATTATTTGTCTTTATATTTCCAGTTGAAATGCACTTAGTTATTGTCATAGCAGAAGCAGATATCCCTCCTACTGTGCAGTTTGAAGAAGTACCCTCAATATCCCCATTGTTCACACAATTAGTAATCGATACGCCACTAGAAGCAACAATACCGCCTATTAAACCTGCACTACTTGTTATTGTACCTGAAAAAGTTGAGTTTTCAATATATCCTGAACAAGACCCTGCTAAGCCACCAACACAACCATTCTCTGATGAATCAGTAATTTTTGCGTCACTCGAACAATTTTTAATTTTAGCCATTCCTGAGCCATTTCCGTCACCCACAATACTACCTAGATAAACTCTTGAATTTGAAGATGAAACTAGAATTGAATCTCTTATATGAACATTTTGTATAGTTGCACCACTTATTGCACCAAACAAACCTAAATTTTCTATATTGGAATTTGCAAAATACATACCATAAATATTAAAATTGCCACCATCATAGTTTCCTCTAAAACTATTGTCAGTGGTGCTTAAACCAATAGGCGTCCACGCAGCACTTAACCTAATATCTGCAGTTTGCTTGAAATATGCTTCTGTGTCAACTCCAGAATTGATATTTGTAGACATGGTTTGCAAATCTTTTTCAGTTTCAATTAAATATGGCTTATCTTGCGTACCTTCACCTTTATAAGTATATGGTTTTTGCCATTGAAAAGCGGGATATCCATCATTCAAATTTATATTAATTTGCCAAACAGAATCAAATTTCCACTTCCTATCTAAATTCCAAATTGAAGACGAATACCACTCAAGCGACTTTGCCTGAGTCTGTATATCTTCTATGATATTACAATCTGTTATAGTCGTATAACTTCGTTCTCCATAAGCATTTTCCAAATTGCACATATCTCCCCAATAGCAATTCGAAATTTCCACCTTATGAGTATATCCAGAACTAAAACTATAAGATCCATTAGCACTACCGACAATTGCACCAACCAATGTACCTGATGAAAGAACTTCTCCTAAATTAAAACAATTTCTTATATAGGTGAAACTATTGGATGTAGGGTTTTTAGGCCTAACCGAAAATCCCCCTATACCTCCAACATATTCATTTCCCTCAACCTTCCCAAGGTTATAACAATTGTCATAACCTACATTCCAACCACCAGAACAACCAAAGTCTCCTGTAATTCCACCAACTTTACTTTTACCATGGATATACCCAGTATTATAACAATCATATATTGAATCGTTCGAACGGGATCCTGTAATCCCTCCTACGTTTTCGTTTCCAGATATTTCCCCTGTGTTATAACATTTTCTTATATAATTTGGATTACTTGCTGCGAGTCCAACAATTCCACCAACATACTTTTCTCCTTGTACATAAGCATTATTCGAACAATTTTCTATATAAACATATGGGTTTATAAGTCCAGCAATTCCTCCAACCCTTTGATATCCTAATATTCTCGAATTAATAATATTTATATAATTAAGTCTAGCATAAACAGAAGATGATGCCCCTCTAAAAGCACCAAACAAGCCTTGATATGAATTAGCATCTTCCGTGCCTGATTTTGTAAATATTCCAGCAATAGAATAACCACCGCCATCATAATTACCTGAAAAATGTTTTAGACTAGTAGTTCCTTCTCGGTTATAATAAGAGCCGATCGGTTGCCACCAATATTTTGAAACATCAATATCAGCAGTTTGTTTAAAATATTTATCTGAATAAAAATAGTTAGTGTTAGAGACTACACCCGTTCCACTATATACTCGATAAGAAAGCCAAGCAAGGTCTAAGGCAGAAGATATTAGATATGGGTCATCCTTTGTGCCTGTGCCTTTCCATTGATTCTCTGTCTTGCCTGCGTCTATTAAGGCTTTTATTTCATCACTCTCATCCCAATATTTTGTTGTAT
>CAMUNJ010000036.1 GCA_947090235.1 uncultured Bacillota bacterium | reverse complement strand
TCTGCAAGCATAAGTGATGGAGCATCATTTATTCCATCTCCAACATAGGCTACTTTTTGTTTTTCCTGCTTTAAATTTTTGATATATTCATACTTATCTTGAGGCAACAATTTGGCAAATGATTTATCTATGCCAACTTCTTTGGCTGTAGACTCAACACTTTCTTGCTTATCACCAGACAAAAGAATTGTTGTTAAACCCAATTTCTTCAATCCTTCACATGCAATACTTGCTGAAGGTTTTATGTTATCTTTTAAATAAATTTCACCAATTAGTCTGTTGTTTTCATAAACCTCAACAGCGGTGTTTTTTATATCTTTATTTCGACTCCCAACAAAATATCTCGTTAGATTATATTCAAATTCAACACCTTCGCCAGCCTTTTCACTTATAAAGTGCACATCTTGTAATTTGTCACATGCTTTTACAATACTTTTTGCAATTGGATGAAGAGAATATTGCTCGCCCAGACCTGCTAGATATAAAATTTCTTCTTCACTTTTATTTTCGTCTTTCACAACTATTTTATCTATAATAAACTCGCCAGTTGTCAAAGTACCAGTTTTATCAAAGGCTACAACATTTAATTTTGTTAAAATATCTAAATAATTCGACCCTTTTATCAATATTCCATTCTTTGAAGCATTTCCTAGACCAGAGAAATATGAAAGAGGAACAGAAATAGCAAAGGCACATGGACAAGAAACTACCAAAAATATAAGCCCTCTGTATAAAGCCGTGTCAAAATTTTTTGTAACTGCCCAGACTATTCCCCATACACAAAGTGCTACGATAACAACACCTAGCGTGTACCATTTGGTTAATTTTGAAATAGTTGTTTCCGTCTTAGACTTATTGCTAGATGCATTTTCTATCAAGTTCATAATTTTAGACACTGTACTTTCACTATAGACTTTTCTTACTTTTATCTTTAAAAGCCCATCAATGACAATTGAACCTGATAAAATTTCATCCCCACTTTTTAGATTTATTGGCATACTTTCGCCTGTTAGGCTTTGTGTATTGATAGAAGAACTTCCTTCAATAATTACACCATCTAAGGCAACTTTTTCACCCGGCCTAACTAGAATAATATCTTCAACTTGAACTTGACTTGGATTACATTTTATCTCTTTATCATCTCGCAGCACAACAGCAAACTCTGGTTGGAACTCTATAAGTTTTTGTATAGATTTTCGTGAGTTATCCACTGCCAAGCCCTCAAAAATTTTACCTATGCTATATAGAGCAATAACCATCAACCCTTCCATATATTCGCCAATTATACTTGCACCAATAATAGAAATTGTCAGTAACATATTTTCATTAACAACACCTCTAAATAGTTGAATAATTGCTTTATAGTATGTTTTATAACCTAAACATAAAGCACTTGCCACAAACAAAATCCAAAAAGCCCAGATAGGAAGAGAAATAAATAATGCACAACACCCTATTGCCACACCTAAAACTAACATTAAAATATTAAAAAACAATTGTTTACTAAATTTACTAGTATTTTTGTCTATCTTATATAAAATTTTAACATCTGGCTCAACTTTCCTTGTCAAAGATATAATATCCTCTATAGATTTATCAATATCATGACTTTCAAATTCAAGCCTTTGTTTGACAAACTCAATTTTGGCATTTTCTATTCCATCTATTTTGTTGATTTCGCCTTCCAAAAATTTTGCACAATTGGCACAATCCAAACCCTGTATTTTAACAACCTTCTTCACCTAAAGCCTCCAAAATATGAATTTTGCACACCTCAAACATTTCTAGAACATGATCATCGGCAAGACTATACCAAACCTCCTTGCCAATTTTTCTGGATTTGATTAAATTCATTTCTTTCAAATTTCCTAATTGATGAGAAACAGCAGACTTAGTCATATTTAAAAGCGAACAAATATCGCAAACACAAAGTTCGCTAATTGCCAAAGCATTTATTATCTTAATCCTAGTGCTATCACTCAAGGCTTTATAAAAATCTGCCATAGAAAGTAATATATCATCCTCCAACATAGAAACTTTACACTTTTCAACATTTCCTCCATGAATAATATTGCAGTCACACCCTTGTTGACATTTTCCCATAATAATCTCCTTTTTACACAATTGAATATTTATTCAACCATTACCATTATACGCACAGTTGAACATTTTGTCAACTATTTTTATAAAAAAAATAACACTTTTTTAAGCGTTATTTTCTTTTTCAGTATAAAATTTCTTGGCTTTATCAAAGAGTTCATTATTTAATAATTCTCTTGCCTGTCGATTGCTTTGAAAAACTTCTAGAACATAGTTTTTATCATAATTTTCAACAAAATATTTTGTGACTAAATAATAACCAATGTAAAAATTATTATTTCTATTTAATAACTGTTCACAGGTATAGTTAAAAGGGATCATCTCTCCATCGCGTTGATGACTTAAATAAACTGCAATCCCTTCCACCAAATATTTCTCTGTTCTACAACATTTATGTTTTTCTTCAAATAAACCATGCACCCAATGCACATATTCATGCACTAAAGTCTTTTTATAGCCATCTAAAGCTATTTCAAAATCCTTTTCTTCAAAAGCATGAATCGTATTTTTATAATCATTTATTGATAGATAAAGTATTCTCCCCTCTGCAACGCACCCTCTGCAGAATTGGGGCACTTGTAAATTCTCATCCCAATGATTGCGAATTTTAAATATTCTATCAAACTCCGCTTTGGTAGGAATAATGTCAATTTCAACCTTCTCTTTTGGCTTGTCTACCTCAAAGAAATCATAAATTTCTTGCACATGACCATCTAGATAGTTTGCTAACTCATCAATTAAATTTTTATCACTTTCTTCAAAATTAAAAATTGCTGTTTGGCTTATCTTTTGCATTGCTTACTCCTCTTTTTTGTTAAAATGATTATAAATCTGTATAGCAAGTGCTTTATGAATTCCTGGCACTGTTGAAAGTTCATCTATTGATGCTTTTGCAATTTGTTCGCTAGTCCCAAAAGCCTGCAATAAAGCCTCTCGTTTTTTCTCACCTACACCTTCTATTTCATCTAAAGTTGTGTAAGTCTGCTTCTTTGTTCTTATCTCCCGATGGAAAGTTATAGCAAATCTATGCGCTTCATCACGAATTCGTTGCAACAACTTAAGTTCGGCAGAGCCAGGTTTTAATAAAGTTGGAGTTGTAGAATTAGGTTTAAAAACCTCTTCAATTCGCTTAGCAAGACTTATCATATCTATATCTAAAAACCCTTGTTCGCCTAAAACTTCATAACAAGCCGATAATTGCCCCTTTCCTCCATCAATAATCAATAAATCAGGACGCTCTTTAAAACTCTCTCCCTCTTGATTTTTTAATCTAATAAGTCGTCTTGTCAAGGCCTCTTGAAGAGAAGCAAAATCATTTGAACCTTTCACATACTTAATCTTAAATTTTCTGTAATCTTTTTTTGAAGGCTCTCCATTTTTAAATACAACCATAGAGCAGACCTTGTTTGTTCCGCTAATATTGGAAATATCATAACATTCCATTCTAAGCGGAACTCGAGAAAGTGCTAATTTTTCTTTCAAAACCTTTAATGCTCCAAGCGTATTGTTGTATTTGAGTCTTTCTTTTTCTATATGTTTGGTTAAATACTCGTTGGCGTTCTCTTTTGCCATATCTAAAAGCGACTTATTAACTCCATGAGGTGAAAATACAATATTTAATTTTTTGCCTAAATAATCTTGCAATAATCCTGCATCTGGAAGTTCATGCGACACTATTATGTCGTGAGGCAAGATCATATTTTGATAATATTGCAATATAAAATTAAATAATGTTTGGCTTTCTTCAAGTTCGGCATCTAAACAAGGATAATTCATTACTCCTAAAATCTTCCCACCACGGACAACCATCACTGTAACAACTCCAGACAATCCATCTGTTTGATACGCAAATACATCTTTATCAATATTTTTAGGCAAGTTAGCAACAACGCGTTGCTTTAACTTTTCAACCATTTTAAGACGATCCCGATAAATTACTGCACTTTCAAAATTTTGATTTTGAGCGGAAATTTGCATTTTTTCTTGCAACACCTTTTGAATTTCATCATCATTGCCATTCAAAAAATTTATAACCTTATCTATCTCTCTCATATATTCTGCCCTATCCACCCTTTTTGTACAAGGTGCAGAACAAAGACCTAGAGAATAATTTAAACATTCTCTACCTGCTCGTGAGCTTTCTGTAATCTTGTTATTGCACATTCTAATTTTAAAAGCGGCATTAACAGTTTTAAGTATCTCTCTAGCATCAAGCCCTGCAAAATATGGACCAAAATATTTACATCCATCGTTTTTGACTTTTCGTACAATTTCAAGTTTTGGAAAGGGTTCTTTTACATTAATTTTTATATATGGAAATTGTTTTCCATCTTTTAAAAGAATGTTATAAAAAGGTTGATATTTTTTTATCAAATTGCTTTCTAATGCAAGTGCATCCATTTCACTCATAGTGATAAAATAATCAAAATGGTCTACGCTATCAACCATTGCTTGCACCTTGCTAGGCTTTGGAGAATTTCTAAAATATTGACTAACTCTATTTTTTAAGTTTTTTGCCTTCCCAACATAAATAACAACCCCGTCACTATCATGCATAATGTAAACGCCGGGTTTTGTGGTTAAAACTTTGAGTTTAGAGGCAATTTTATCATTCATAACCATATTATAAATATTTTTACCTTTTGCGTCAAGTAAATACTTTTTTTTATAAAAATATATCATTTAATTTGACTTAAAAAACACTATGCACTAAAATATTTTTAGGAGGACTTATGAAAAAGGGTTTTATTTTATCATTTGAAGGTGGAGAGGCTTGTGGCAAAACCACACAAATCAAACTTTTTAAGGAATATTTAGACAAAAAGCAAATTGATTATATTGCCCTTCGTGAACCTGGCGGAACTGAGGTGGGCGAAAGTATAAGGAATATTTTGTTACATCAAAAAGTAGATATTGATTATAGAACAGAAGTCTTGTTATTCAATGCTGCAAGAGCACAAATTGTAGAAGAAAAAATCAAACCTGCTTTACAACAAGGTAAACTTGTTTTAATGGATAGATTTTATCATTCAACTCTCGCATATCAAGGTTATGCTTTGGGTCAAGATGTTGATAAACTAAAAACATTGATTAGTTATGCTACTGACGGATTACAAACCGATCTTACGCTTTTATTAAACTTGCCTTCTGAAATTTCTTATCAACGAAAAGTGGAAGAAAATAAACAAGATCGATTTGAAATGCGAGGCGAGGAATACTATAAAAAAATTGAAAACGCATTTCTTGAAGTTGCAAAAGATGATCCAAATGTCAAACTTATAGATGCAACAAAAACAATAGAAGAAGTTCATCAACAAATGGTTGAAACTTTTGAGAAATATTATAAATAAAAAATGTCAAAATTGCCATTTTTATTTTTTAGTTTTAACAATTTTATTTTTCACTTGCGTTTTTTTAGAAGCTTTCTTGCTTTCCTCTTTACATACTTTTTGTATAGGTTCAATCTTTTCTATCCTGCCGCTCAACATATCTACTATTTGCTCATACGAAATGTTTTTATAAAATTCTTTTGGACAAGTCATAAACAAATGCGGTGGATTTTCAATTAAGTTTTCTATTATTTTATGATAATCCTCAACATTTAATTTTTTTATTTGTTTATCTATCTTTTCAAGTTCTCTATCACTTCTAAAATCTCCACAATATGCAAAACGCGAAGAAAATCCCTGTGTTTCGTTAACTAGATTTCTATATTGGATATTTTTACCCAGCAAATACCTCTCGATAATTTCATCTAATTCTTCTTGAGTTGCCTTATATAATTTTTTAGCAAAGAAATTAAGCATTTTATTTAAGCCTTCTATAAAGTTCTCATCAGTGCAGTCTAAACCCGCCTCCATTATACTGTAGTTTCCATCACTAAAGCAATTAGCAAATGGAGCATAAGAAATTGAGTTATCTCCCCTAATATAATTTTTAAACTTTTCGTGTAATAAGTCGCCCAAAATATAAGCCGGTGTATAGTCTTGACCAATACAATTACAAAAAGCTAAAAATAATTTGTTTTTATTTTTATATCTCTCTTTATAAACTTGTTCAATACAGCCATTTTCAAACCTATCTACATTTCTATAATATGGTAGACAAACACTTCTTTTCTTTTCCAAATTAGGCTCAATATATCTTTTTATGAGCTTAACAACCTTGTTAAAACTAACATTACCATTTACAAAAACAAAACAATTATCTTGAGTATATAAATTTTTTATAAATTCAAAACAATCTTCAAGCGTAATAGAGTTTATTCTATCTGGCAAATCTTCTTTATTTATACTAGCAAGACGCTTTAAATTAGGGACTCCCAAAACTTTTGAATAATAAAAATTATCTCGAATATCACTAGGAGCATCAAAACCATTTCTATAAAATTCTTCTATTATAACTTTTTTGTTTTCTTGCAACTCTTTTTCTGTAAAAGCAGGATTTCCAATATAATCTGCATAACGCTTTATAAACTCTTCTAAATATTTTTTATGCATTGTCGCGTAATAGGAATTAATATCAAAAGAAGTTGAAGCATTGTATAATTGACACTTAACAGAAAAATCTTTTTTATCTTTGACAGAATATTTTTTTGAACTTGCATCTTTACAAATCATATGTTCAACCAAATGTGAAATTGTCGTCAATTCTTTATTATCTGGCTTTTCCTGTGTATGTCCTGCTTTAAATTCTATTCTGCAATTCACTCCATTAATATGCCTAAGCCTTTCATGAGCAATAAAAATGCCACTTTTCAATCTTTTAAACCTAACCATTTTTAACCTCGATAGGCAAATTATATCATATTATAAATTTAAACACAATAAAAAGAGCATTAATTAAAATGCTCCTTTATTTTTATCTTGAAGTTTAATAAAGCTCTTGATTCTAACTTTTGTGAATTGAGGTTCTTTGCCATTAACTCTTGTTTCTACATTTGGCATTACGCCAGGGCGACCAACCTTGATTTTAATTTCATCATCGCCAAGTTTATATTCAATAACAGTGTTATTTTGACCTTTTATATTTTTATTTTCAACCACTTCGCCATTCACAATTATTGCAACAGATTTTGGAGTTGCAAACACTTCAACTTTGTTGTTGCCAACTTGAAAATAAAATTTTTGTTTTGTGAAGAACAATGAAGCCACACAGAACAATGTTAAACCAATAAAATACCACCAAAATGCAGAAAGTTTTGTATAAGTAAAATAGCCATCAATAAAAACAAATTCATACTCCCCGCTATTTAACGCATCTACTAAAAATATTTCTTTAACATCTAAAATCGAATCTACTTTTTTTGAAGCAAACAAGAAAATTTCTTTATCAAACACTAGTGGAGTGTCAAAACTTTGTAAACACCACTCGTCAATGTTATTTTCATCTATTTCAACTTCTTCCCAACCTTTTTTCAAAATAGCAACACTAAAACTCATACTGGTAACTTTAACCATGGTTGGATTTTTTATTTGTATCTCTAAATTAAATTTTGTTTCGCTGCCTTCTACTTGTGTTGTTATGATCTCATCACCAACAACATAAGGCTCGTTGTATGGCATAAACACACAAACAGTTGGAAGAACGACAACAAGCACTATAAAAATCATAAGAATCAAAACCTTAAAAATTTTAACTTTTTTCATTTTATTCTCCTATTTTTATAAGTATAAATACATAAAAATAATTTGTCAATAAAATTTATAATAACTCAAATATTTTGTATTCAAACATTTGTGCATTTTTTATATTTATGATAAA
>CAMUNJ010000035.1 GCA_947090235.1 uncultured Bacillota bacterium | reverse complement strand
TCATACTTTGCATTGTTTGACTTGCAACCTGCCCTAAACTTTCACCAGTCACAATAGCACCAAGATTATTCTTTTCGCATATTTTTTCAGCAACCCTCATCATTATTCTTCTCATAATAGTAATCATGTATTCTGGCACACAATTAACATGAATGGTTTCTTGAACTTTTGTAAATGAAACACAATGCAAGGTTATACTGCCAACATAAGGAGTTAATTGTTTAGCAAGCGTTAGCACCTTTTCTTTAGCAAGTTCGCTTGTATAAGGATAACTATGAAAATGCAATGCATGAAGATTTAATCCCCTTTTTGACATCAAATATCCGGCAACAGGGCTATCTATCCCACCCGACAAGAGTAACAAAGCCTGCCCTGCAGTGCCAAGAGGCAATCCCCCTTGACAAGGAATAGTTTGGGTATAAATATAAGTTCTGCCATTATTGCGAATATCAACATTAATTTCAAGATCAGGATTATATAAATCAACAACAGGATTATCATTATTATTCCATATTATTGTTCCTAAAATCTTAGCATATTCCATAGAAGAAATAGCAAAATTTTTATCGGCACGCTTAACTGAAACTTTGTACGACTTTCCCTTTAGTTGAATACTTCTTATAACACCTTCAATTTCTTCACGATTAGAAAAAACTTCAGTAGCAGGACTCAAACTAAACAGTCCAAAAACTTGTCCCAATTTTTGCATTAATCTACTTTCATCTTCTTGATTATAATTAGAAACAATATATCGACCAAGAGTCACATGAAAGTCAAACTTTTCACCCTGCAATTGAGTTTTAATATTATTTATCAAAGCATTTTCAAATACTTTGATATTTTTACCCTTCAAAAAGAGTTCTCCAAATCTAAGCAATAAAACCCTTTTCATTATCTAACCTTCTCCCTTATCTCTTTGTATTTTTTCAAAATAATCTTGCCTGCCATTTCAACCTCTTGCAAATCCATGTAAGCATTAAAACTAATCCTCACACTAGATTTAACTTTATCTTTAGTAAATCCTAAATTTTCAAGTATTCTATTCCCAGAATGTTTAGCAGAACAAGCAGATCCAACACCAATTATTACATCATTTTCAACCGCACGCATAAGAGTTTCTCCATTAACATCACAAAAACTCATGCTTACAATGTATGGACTTTGAGATTCAATAAACTCAACTCCCTCCTCTCGCTTAAATACATTTAAAAACCTATTTCTCAGTTGCACAACCTTATCATAATTTGCATTAATATCAATTTGTTTTATAGCATAATCCATAGCCATAATTGCTGGCAAGTTTTCTGTACCCGAACGCTTACCTTGTTCTTGCCCACCACCAAAAACTATTGCTTTTAAAGGCTCTATATTTTTTACATATAGGCCACCAACACCTTTAGGGCCATGAAATTTATGAGCAGAAAAAGAATAAAAATCAATATCGTTTATAACACCATTTTGTAAAGGAATTTTACAAAACGCTTGAACTCCATCCACATGCAACAAGGCATTTTTAGCATATTGGTTTTTTAATTGTATAATTTTTGACAAATCATTAACTACACCAGTTTCATTGCTTATATGCATACAAGAAATAAGTCTAGTTTTATCATTTAAAAGACTTTCAAGTTTATCATAATCAATTTCACCATTTTTTTGTAATGGAACAAAATGCACTATTGCTCCTTGAGCCTGCATATCTAAGGCAGTGTTATAAACACTTGGATGCTCACCCATAGAAAAGATATATTCCCATTTACCATTTCTTTGACTGCCTCGAACAGCAAGATTATTGCTTTCGGTTGCCCCACTTGTAAATAT
Organism: uncultured Bacillota bacterium; assembly: GCA_947090235.1. Lineage (GTDB taxonomy): Bacteria > Bacillota > Clostridia > Christensenellales > UBA1242 > Caccovivens. Next base: position 6,146 of record CAMUNJ010000035.1, on the reverse strand, counting down.
TATCTCGCCTTTTTGAGCAACTAATACATTTAATATATTTCTCCTTACGCCATCAATCAATTTAGAATTTTCTATAGCCTGCTTATAACCTGCAGAAGGGTTATAAAAAAGGTTGCAGGCATAATCTTTGATTATGTCCACACAACCTTCAAACATTTTTGTAGTTGCCGCATTATCTAAATAAATCATTATCATCATCCAAATTTTTATATATTGTATTATGCAATGCATAATACATACAAAATATTGTATTTTAACCTCTTAATTTCGCACCAAGTTTATTTTCTACATCTGCAATAATTTTGTTGAAAATCGCCATAACCTCTTCTTCAAGCAAGGTTTTTGTAGTATCTTTAAAAGTCAAAGAATAGGCGATTGACTTTTTACCTTCTTCTATTTCTTTGTACACATCAAATTCGTGAATAGAATCAAGTAATTTACCACCAGAGCGTTTAATTTGCATTTTGATGGTTTCACTTGCAGTATCGTTATCCACAACAAAAGCCACATCTTTTACCATCTCAGGATATTTATTAGCCTCTTTAAATTTCAATGGCTTTATCTGTTTACTATACAATTTTGTCATAGAAATTTCTGCTACATAAATCTCATCCTTTTTCAAACTTGGATGCACCCTACCTACAACTCCAACCTCTTCTCGGTCAAGAAGTATTTTAGCAGAAATTCCAGGATGCAAATCTGCAATTTCACCTTTAACAAAGGTATAACGATTTTTAAATCCTAAATAATCAAAAAGATTTTCAATTATACCTTTCAAACAATAGAAATCCGCCTTAACACTCACACCCTGCCACTCATTGCAAATATACTTACCCTTCATAAGTATTGCAACTTTGCTATCCTCGTTATACTCTTCATCATAGGTTTTTGCTATTTCATAAAGCATAACATCTTTAATATTTCTTGCTTTATTATAATCATATACATTAATTAATGATGGCAAAAGACTAGTACGAACAACAGACTTATCAATAGTCATAGGATTTGGCAAAAGAATTTGTTTTTTATTCTCATATCTAAATGTTTTAGCCATGTCAGGACTTGTTAAAGTATAAGTTTTACTTTCATTCAAACCTAAACTTCGCAAGCGTTTAGAAATTTCCTTTCTAATTTTAACATCTCCAATATATTGCCCTCTTCTTACAGGTACACGAGGAAGCGATGATTTCAAGTTATGATATCCATATAATCTTCCTATCTCTTCAGCTATATCATTAACATTTTCATCAATATCAAGACGGCGATTTGGAATAATCACCTCAAACACACCATTTAAATGTTTGAAAGCAAAGCCCAACCTGTCAAGTTCTATTTCCACATCACTATCTGTTAAAGCAAGACCTAAAAGCGTACTAACTTCTTGCGAAGTAAAACTAACTTTTTTCTCTTTTTTGTCTAAATTATCAATTTTTATAATACCCTTCAAAACCTTTGCATCAGCATACTTTTCAAGCAAATAACAAGCCCTTTCAATTGCTTCTAGAGTATATTCATAATTTAAGCCTTTTCCATACCTTATAGATGCTTCACTTCTAAGGTCAAGATTAGCAGCAGTATAACGAATACTAACCCCATCAAATATTGCACTTTCAATCAGAATGTTCTTTGTATTTTCGTCAACTTCTGTATTTTCTCCGCCCATAACACCAGCAATACAAATTGGTTTGTCGCCATCGGTAATAACAATATCACTAGATTTCAAAACCCTCTTATTACCATCTAGAGTGACAATTTCTTCCCCTTCGTTAGCATCACGAACTAAGATTTTATTCCCAACCTTATCTTTATCAAAGAAATGAAGTGGTTGACCATATTCAAGCATAACATAGTTTGAAATATCTACAACATTATTTATAGGTCTCATTCCTGCGGATATAAGGCGATTTTTAATAAATTCTGGACTTTCTTTTATAGTTAAATCTTTTACCATTTTAGCAATATAATAAGGACATTTTTTTGTTTCCACTTTAATGAATACATTATCTTTTACATCCTCATTAATTTCTCCATGCGTCAAAACAGGAAGTTTAACTTTTCTATTTAAAATCGAAGCAATTTCGTAAGCGAAACCAATATGGTAATAGCAATCATTATTACGGTGTTTATGAATATCAACTTCATATAATGTATCATCTGTTCCAAGATAAATATTAGCGTCCGTACCTGCTGGCAAATCAGTCTCGATTTCTGCTATTCCTTTAGCATATGTTTCTTCGGTCTTCTTTTCAAGCCCAAGTTCGTAAAGTGCACAAATCATACCATTAGATTCTTGTCCACGAATTCGACCAGCCTTAATTTCAAAATCTCCAGGCAATTTGCAACCAGGAAGAGCAACCAAAACTTTAAGCCCCTTTCTAACATTAGGAGCACCACAAACAATTTGTATTGTTTTTTCACCAACATCCACCTGACAAACATGCAAGTGGTCACTATCTGGATGATCAACACATTCCTTAACATAACCAATCACAAGATGCTCTATACGATTTGGAATAACCTTCTCGATATTAACTCCTGCTTTAGTTATCTTAACGGCAAGTTCTTGAAGATCTTGATCCTCAATATCTATATAATCTTTAACCCAATTTAAACTAATCATTTCTAGCCCTCCCTTCTATCAAAAACAACACTTTCGCGAAGATCTGTTTGATAGAATTTTCGTATATCATTTATTCCGTATTTTAGCATAGCAAGTCTTTCTGCACCAAACCCAAAAGCAAAGCCGTTCCAAACCTTAGGATCGTAGCCACAATTTCTTAAAACATTTGGATGCACCATGCCTGCACCGCTAACTGTTATCCAGCCAGAGTTTTTGCAAAGTGAGCACCCTTTTCCTTTACATACAAAACAAGAGATATCTGTTTCAACTGAAGGCTCTGTAAATTGATAATAACTTGGCCTAAATCTAGTTTGAACATCTTCCCCAAACAACTTTTTAGCAATTTCATCAAAAGTACCCTTCAAATCAGAAAGAGAAATATTTTTATCTACAAGAAGTCCCTCTATTTGCATAAATTGATGAGAATGTGTTGCGTCATCAGCGTCACGACGATAAGTCTTCCCAGGGCAAATCATACGGATAGGCTTATCTCCCCCTGCTGCAAGCATAGTTCTTGCTTGAACTGGAGATGTTTGACTGCGAAGCAAAATTCTTTCATCTTCAATATAAAAAGTATCTTGAGCATCTCGTGCAGGATGACCTTTTGGTATATTTAAAAGTTCAAAGTTAAATCTATCTTCCTCAATTTCAGGGCCATCTACAACATCATAACCCATAGACATAAATACCTCTTCAACTTCTTCAATAATATGCTCCAAAATGTTAGGTGCACCTTGAGGAATTTGTAAAGCAGGAAGAGAAATATCAATCATCTCACTTTTCAACTTTTCTTGTAATTTGGCATTTGCAAAACCTTCTTCTTTTGCCTTTAATGCCCCCTCAATCGCATCACGCACTTCATTAACTAAAGCCCCAACAATAGGACGCTCTTCAGCAGGGACATCTCTCATGCCACGCAAAATAGAAGTAAGTTTTCCATTCTTACTTAAAAGTTCAACTCTAACCTCGTTAAGAGCCTTTTCATCGCCAGCTTTTTCTATCAACTCTAAACCATAGTTTTTAATTTGTTGTAATTCTTGTTTCATAATTAACCTCTTCTACTTTTTATAACTTCTTCTAAAATATTTTTATATTTTTCTTCGCAGAATTTATAAGCACTTGAATGTGGATTTTTATCTATTTTAAACAACTCAATTCGTGACTTAATATGTTCTCTCATCATTTTTTGATAATCTTTATCATTTAAATAAGCTTTAAAATCTAGTTCCCCATTTCTAATCATATTTTGCAAATTCTCATATAGGTCATCTACTTTTCTACAATCCAAAACTTTAACTGGAACTGCACTTACAACCTCGGCTGGATAACTTGTTATACCCTCCCGAAATGTTGTTGGATCTACCTCATAAATGTAGCAACTTTCTCCCTTAAACCTTTCTTCAAAAGCACCTTCAAACCCCTCATAAAAATAAGGTTTTTCTTTATAGCCACCACCATACATGCCATCAAAGTCACCATGACTTTTTGAACTTCCAAACAACAAAGCAACAGCAAGATTTTTAGTGGCATAAACATAAGGTTTTCCATGGGGAGAAACATACGGCTCTAAAATTTTTAAGTTCGGAATATTCGAGACATGATAAAGTTTTTCCACACTTCCTCCTAACAATAAAAATAGTCCTGTTCGTCATATTAGGACGAAAGGACATTCGTGGTACCACCTAACTTTAGTTAGAAAAATTAAATTTCTCCAACCCTCATTCTTCTTTAACGCAGAAATCACGGTGAAAACTACTTGGTTAAAGCCTTTCATAATCACGGCTAAAAAGTGAATTCACAAGCCCTATGTTATTCGCCTCCCAGCCAAGAACGAACTCTCTAAAAACCCTCAAACTTGCTACTAGTCTTTTATCATCGCCTTTATATAGTTAAATATTAACAAAACAAGGCTTTATAAGTCAAGTGTTTTGACGATTTTTATAGTATTTTTTAAATCTTTATTCAATCACTTGCTTAAAGTCTAATTTTAAACTACAATAAAAACATGAAAATGCAAAAATTTATTGTAGACAAAGACTATAAAAGTATCTATATTTACTTAAAGCAACGCGAGTTTTCAGAAAATTTTATTAAAAATCTTCGCAAAGTCGAAGGATTTTTGCGTATCAATAACGAAATAGTTTATATAAATCATCCTCTCAAAACAGGAGATATACTAGAAATTAACGCAAATCCAAACACTAAATCTAGTATTATGCATTGCGTACTACCTATAGATATTGTGTTTGAAGACGACCATTATCTTATTGTAAACAAACCTGCAGGCCTTGCAACAATGCCAACAAGATCTCATTACTCAGAAAATCTTGCAGGTGCAATTTGCAATTATATGGATAAAAAAGACCATAATTTTGTACTTAGAATTATAAATCGATTAGATAAAGACACCGCTGGACTCGTAATTATTGCTAAAGATAGCATTTCTCAAAAAGAATTAAATGATATTAATAAAATTTATCATGCTCTTTGCTATGGAAAAATTGATGTTCCCCTCACAATTGATAAACCAATAGCAACTACATTAAACCAAATTGGCTACAACGACAACAAACGCATTATTTCACCAAAAGGTAAAAAAGCAGTCACATATGTCACTCCTATTTGCTTTTACGAAGACAAAAATATTACCTTAATTTCCTGCAAACTTGTTCAAGGTCGCACACATCAAATTCGAGTTCACTTGTCTTCAATTGGACACCCTCTTGTAGGAGATAAACTCTATGGTTCAAATCCCCCTTGCTTAACTAAAGAAGATTTGAACACATCTGTACCACTTAAGCATACCGCTCTTATTTGCAAACAAATTTCATTTGTTCATCCTTTTACAAATGAGCAAATACATTTACAAGTAGATTACCCTGAAGATATAAAAACCTTAAATCTTATAAAATAAAGACACTTGAATATAGTGCCTTTATTTATTTTCTTTATTTTCTTCTTTCTTAATTTGTTTTAAATCAGCAATTGTATTTGTAATTATACCTACTATGCCACAAGTTAATCCACCTGCAAACATTATAATCCAACCTGGATGCCAAAAATTTAAAGTTATACCTAAAATAACATAAACTAAAGCACACAAAATCATAATCGTTCCGCAAACAGCACCTGAAACAACCTGTGCAATAGTTTTCTTTTCATTTTCTCTTGACATATTTCCTCCTTAAATTTAATTATTTCACAAATTTAAAACTTTGTCAAGAAAATTAAGTATCATGTACAATACAATATAACTTTATTAATTAAATTTAAAACTTAAAATTTTACCACTACTAACATTTTTTTATATTGATAATTTAAAAATAAATTATTAAATCTATAAAATTTTTATGTAAATTGCTTGACATAGACATTTTTCTTATATATAATATTCAAGTACACTTTTAATAGTGTACTCATATTTCCTATGCGGGCGTGGCGGAATGGCAGACGCGCACGTTTAAGGGGCGTGTTCCTAATCAGAGTGTGGGTTCAACCCCCACCGCCCGCACCATTAAAAGTAAAG
>CAMUNJ010000034.1 GCA_947090235.1 uncultured Bacillota bacterium | reverse complement strand
TTTTAAGCTGTCCGCTTTGTTCCAATAATTCACTTATATAGCAATCTTCATTTCCGATTGTTTTGCGGGTTTTTAACCCCAAATTTGATAATTTCATTTTTTATATTCTCCTTTAAATTTTAATTTTTGTATTTTTCTAAAATTTTAATTCTTTCACCACCCATAACGGGTGGGGTTTGCATTTTCGTGTTTTTCATCTTCTTCTCCTTAAAACAAAATAGAGCGGTAGCATTTTACTATCGCCCTTGTATGAAAGAGAAACAAAAAGCGATAGTCAGTGTTTTGACTACCGCTCTAAGAATTAAATTTTGGCACCCAAAAACACTACAACAAATCTGTTGTAGGTGCGGGAACGATATTAAGTTGTAAAACTACTGCGTTTTTCATAGTTTTCTCCTTAACTTGTCTTTATTATATGACTTTCAACAACAAAAGTCAATAGAAATTGCAAAATTTGATTTACTTTAATATTTTGCAACCTAAATATGGCACAAGAACATCTGGCACAGTCACGCTGCCATCTTCGTTTTGACATTGCTCCAAAATGGCTGGGAAAATTCGGCTCGTGGCAATTCCGCTGGCGTTGAGTGTGTAAACATAATCCTTTGTTCCGTCTGCACGCACAAATCTTGTGTTTGTTCGTCTGCCTTGATAGTTTAATGCTGTGCTGACACTGCTCACTTCTGTGTAGCGATCCATACTTGGAATATAAATTTCAATATCCCAAGTTTTCGCCATTCCATGTGCATAGTCTGCACCCGCAAGTTGAACAAGCCTATAATGCAAACCAAGTTTTTGGACAATTCGCTCAGCCTTGCCCAAAAGTTCTTCCCAAGCACGCTCGTTATCTTCTGGCTTTACATATTCCACCATTTCAACTTTGTTGAATTGATGTCCTCTGATCATGCCACGCTCATCTGGACGATTGCTACCGGCTTCAATTCTAAAACAAGGCGTATAGGCAAAGTATTTTTTAGGCAATTCTTCTTCCTTTAAAACTTCGCCTCTGTGCAAGTTTACAAGTGCAGTCTCAGCAGTTGGAAGCAAGAAATTGTTTGGCAAAAATTTCTTGTCAATGAAGAAATCTTCTTCTGCAAATTTAGGAAATTGTCCTGCGCCGAATCCACAATCATATTTCAAAATATGTGGCAAAAGTTTAAATTCAAATCCATCTGCCAAATGCTCATTTATGCAGAAATTTAAAATTGCCCATTCAAGTCTTGCACCAAGTCCAGTGTAAATCCAGTTGCCTTCGCCGGCAATTTTGATTGCTCGCTCATAATCAATAAGCCCCAAATCTTTGCAAAGTTCAATGTGTGTTTTTGGTTTAAAATTGAAAGTTGGTTTCTGCTTAAATTCTCTCAAAACAACATTGTTTTCCTTTCCGCCAGCTGGGGTGTCGTCAACAACAATGTTTGGCAGTGCGAAGAAAATCTTGTTATATTCTTCTTGAATTTTGTTGTATTGTTCTGTCAATTCTGCCGCTCTTTGAGTGTTTTGACGAAGTTCAATTTGCAGTTTTTGAATGTCTCCGCCATTTCTTCTTATTGTGTCAAACTCTTTTGCACCTTTATTCTTTTTGGCAAGCAAAATTTCTTGCTCTTTTTTGATTGCAATCATTTTATCATAAAGCCCGATAAGTTCGTCCAAATCGACTTCATATTCTCTTTTCTTAAAACAATCTGCGTAGTATTGTTTTCTGTTTTTTATGTCTTTTATATCTAACATTTTTCTTTTCTCCTTTATATTTTTTATTTTTAAATTCTAAGCATGAAAAATACTTATCCCTTTCGGGAAATTCTCAAATATGCAATATAAAGAAGATATGTTTTCATAAAAAAGCCTCCATGAACAAAATCGTTCATAGAGGCGAATATTAACCGCGGTGCCACTCTAATTACACGCAAAAAGCATGTCACTCATTTTCTGCAAATTGTGCTATGCAGTCAGCCAATCTCTTCGATTGTGCCTCCAAGGTGGATATGATTATCGCTTTCATTTGCTTTCACCAACCGCAAACTCTCTGTATCAGCATATAACCAATAGTCTTTTCATCGGCATTATTAAGTTGCAAGTAGTATATTCTTTTTTTAACAAAAAGTCAATAGGTTTTATTTAATTTTCACTTTTATAAAGCACTTTTTGCCTTTTTTTACGATAAATTCTTTTGTTTTATCGCAATTTAACATTTCGGTTATGTCAGTTTTCTTTTCGTTGTTGATGACAATTCCGGCTTGTTCGATAAGGCGTCTTGCTTCCGATTTTGACTTTATGATTGACAATTTTGCCAAAAAATCCAAGATGTTGATTTGCCCAGAAAGTTCAATTTCTTCTGTTGGCATATCTTCACTTACGCCACCATTTGCAAAAAGATTTTCGCTTGTCTGTTGTGCTTTCAAAGCTTCTTCCTGTCCATGCACAAGTTTTGTCACTTCAAAAGCCATAAGTTTCTTTGCTTTGACAATATCTTCTTGACACATTCTTTTGATTTCTTCAACATCAATTTTTGTAAAGAATCTTAATAATCTTTCCACATCAGCGTCAAGACAATTTACAAAGTGTTGGAAAAATTCAAAGGCGCTTGTCTTTTCTCTTGACACCCACAAAGTTCCTTTTTCAGTTTTGCCCATTTTCACACCGTCAGCATTTGTAAGCAGTGGGCAAGTCAAACCCATCATCAAAGGGCGTGGCGTTCCGTCTTTAAAGTTCATCTTTCGTGACAAGTCTGTTCCAGCGCAAATGTTTCCCCATTGGTCAGAGCCACCAATTTGCAAAACGCAGTCAAATTTGTCATTCAAATGGACAAAGTCAAAAGCTTGCATAAGCATGTAGCCCATTTCCATAAAAGTCAGTCCACCTTGCTTTAAGCGGTTTTTGTATAAGTCTTTTGACAACATCTCATTGACATTAAAGTGAACGCCAACATCTCTTAAAAAGTCAATGTAGGTTTCGTTTTTAAGCCAATCAGCATTGTCAACAATGATTGCTGGATTTTCGCCATCCAAGCGAATAAATCTTGAAAGCAATCCTTTAATCTCTCTTGCGTTTCTTGCGACTTCTTCCTTTGAAAGCATTTTACGCATATCTGTTTTATTGCTTGGGTCACCAATCAAAGCGGTCGCACCACCAACAAGCACAATACACTTATGTCCACAATCTTGCAAAATTCTTGCCATTTGCAAGCCGAAAAAGTGTCCAATGTGCAAGTCATCAGCAGTTGGATCAATACCAATGTAAAAAGTAATTGGCTTTTCTTTCAACAATTTTTTAGTTTCTTCCAAATGTGTGGTCTGAAAAACAAATCCGCGTTTTTCAAGTTGTTCAAAAGCATTATTTTGAAATTTCATTTTCCTTCTCCTTTTCTTGTAATTTTTCATTTTCTTCAATTCGTTTTAAATCATTCATTGACAAAACAAATCTCATACATCTATTTCTTTGTTCTTTGTCAGCAGAAGTTTTGTAAATCGTAAGTGCTTTGTCTTGCAATTTTAATAGTTCTTCCATATCAAAAACATCTCTTGGAATAACAAGCTCTTTTGTGAGTGTTATTTCAACATTCTTTTTCATTTTGTTTTTCTCCTTTATTATATCAAATTTTTGTTAGTTTTCAAATTGGTTTTCAACGCCCGTTAGGGCGTAAACTTTAAATCTAAACTTTTCCATAATTATTTCCTTTTAATAAAAAATCTGCCATAAGTTTTCACTCGTGGCAGACTAGTTTTAAAATAAAAACTGCCACATAGCGATTTTGCTATATGACAGATGTTTTTGATTTTCTTTTATTTGCAACACAAAACTTCTACATATAGCATTCTAAATGTAGTAGTAATAATATGAGTTGTTTGCAAATAAGTTTTTCATATTTTCTCCTATGATGTTGTTAGTATATGACATCTTTTCAAAAAAGTCAATAGTTTGTCTAAAAATTTTTAGTATTCACAACTTTTACTGCAATTCACTGCTTTTTGAAGCGACTTTTTTCTCGCTTGTATTTGTAGAAGTTTTACCATTAGTTAATGAATTAAACAAATCTCTTGCAGTGTCATAAAACTTCTCTGGGCTCATTCCAAACATGCCTTCAAACACGTCGTCACCATGTTTTGTTTCTTCTGCGATAAATTGCTCTTTTGCGGTTTGACTGTTCAATTTTGCTGAAACAGAATTAACCACCGACCTTAATGCTTTATTATACTCAGGCGTTCTTTCTCGGTTTTCATAATTCAAGATAGGCACCAAAAATGTAGTGTATCCATTTTCAAGCGAATCGGCAATTTTCTTAATTTGTTCATCTGTAAAATCTTCTGCTATTGTGTCCTTAATCAACTGTCCAAAAGTGGCTGACAAATCAAAGTCTTTAAGAATTTCAAGATTCTCTTTTATATGGAACATATTAACCCCAATTTTGAGTTCTTCAATAACAGTGTCAGCAATTTTTGATACTTCAAAATATATTTTTGTATTGTGTTCTTTTTTCATTTTTTATCTCCTTTTATAATTCTCTTTCGTTGTTTGCGAAAGGGTTATGATTATGTGTGTGTTCGTGATTGTTATTTGGGTTATGATGATATTTTCTCACTTCGCCATTTTTTGCTTCCATTTTTGCAACAAAGCCTGCCTTTCTTTCTGCAAGGGCTCTAATTTCTTCTCTTTTTGTATCGACAATCTTTTTATAAGCGGCACGTAAAGTTGAAAGCTCTTTTTCAATGTTGTCGAAATCTTCATTACTTTCAGCAGTTTTACTTTTTTCTTCAGCAAGTGTATTGAGATAATTTTCAACTGCTTCGCCAATTTCCAACATTGATGTTGATCCTTTCTCAAAACGGGTGTTTTCCATTGCTTGCAACACTTTAAGCCCATCACGCAATAAATCATCAGCAAGTTTTCTTGAAGCCCTTATTTTTTCATCTGCAAATTCTCCAACGGTATATCCCTCTGCTTCAATCTTATCAATAACTTCATTTACACTAAGTGCACCTAAGTTTCTCACTTTATACAATCTTTCTGCTGGAAAACAGAGTAGATCTTCCAAAGTGCTGATTCCAGCCTTTATTAAACAATTGTAAGTCCTAACTGTAAACCGCATATCTTCAATCTTTAAGGTTTTTGGATTTACTCTGCCTTCAAGGTTTCCACTTTCTTTTCCATTCATATAATCTGAAATTAATGCCATTGGCATTTTGTCATGATTGAAAGTGACTTCTCCATTACGATATTCTTGTATAAAGTTTGCTTCAAAGCCAATATTTTGTAAACTTTTTATAACTCTATCTTCAAAATCCTTGCTGTCGCGATAATTCCATAGATGAGATATGTCAGCAAGAGTTTTTACACCACGACCTCGCAAAGTTCTTACAATGTCATCAGGAAGTCCAAGCTTTCCTAATGGCATTCTAAGAAAGGTCACTTCTTCTTTTGTGAATTTTCCTTTGCCATCTAAGAGTGCTTGTGTGTCAAAGCCTAAATCATTAAGTTTGGCAAGCATTTCTTCAAAATAGGGCTTAGCATAGAATTTTATTCCCCATAGTCTCAAAAACCCGAGAGAGTAAAGGTCTTTAACATAAACAACACCTTCTCTTTCAAGCTGTTCAGAAACTCTTTTTGGCAAACCAATCTCACCAATATGCTTTTTCAACAATTTTTCATTTTCCATTTTTCTTTTCTCCTTTATTGTTCTCTTATCCTACAAATATGTTGTTTTCTTTTAAAGATCTATTTCTTCATCTAAAATTGAATAGTGAGCGACATCATGGCGAGAATGAAAGTTGTTTTCACCTGCTTTACGAGCTATACCTTCAAAAGTCATTCCGACTCGCTTCAAAACATTTCCACTCTTTGAGTTTTCAACATCGTGAGTTGCTTCTATTCTTTTTGCTATATTATTTTTCTTTATAAATTTTAACGCACCGACAACAGCCTCTGTTGCATAACCATTTCCTTGATAATTTCTATTTAAAGTGTATCCTATATGCACGGAGCCTCCAGCCTGTGCCTTATAAGAAGAAATATTAATATCTCCTATTACCTTATGGGTATCTTTTATCATAACAGCAAAATTATTAATCAAGGGGCTTGCCTTATAACTTTCAATTATATTAGCAATTCTTTCTTTTGCCGTCTGTTCATTTTCATAAGTTTTAAAATGTAAGTATCTTGTGACCTGTTCATCGCTTGCAAATTCAAACAGATCTTTATAGTCCTTATTTTGCCATTCTCTTACAATCAGCCTTTCTGTTTCATATTTTGTTCTCATTTTATTTCACCTTTTATTTTACAATTGACCACATTTCCGCGTCATAAAGGGTATCATCTCGTCTAAGGTCATATTTTCTCAATGTCCCTTCGTATTGCATACCAACTTTCTTCATAACGCCTGTGCTTGCTTTATTTTTAACATCTGCAAAAGCTTCAATTCTTTGAAAACCAACTTCCTGCAAATGTTTGATTACTGCTTTGGCTGCTTCTGACATATAGCCTTTTCCTCTTGTTGTTGGGGAAATAAACCACACCAAATCAGCCATACTTCTATCTTCATCTTGTTTATAGACAGTTATTCTTCCAATAAATTTATGAGATGATTTTTCTTCAATGCCCCAGTCATAGAAATTTTGTTCTTTATATCTTTTGTTTAACTTTCCTCCAATGTAGTCAACCGCCATTTCATAAGTATAATTGTCGGGAATACCTGCAAGATATTCCAAGACTTTTTCATCATTAAGAATTTCACAAAGTTCTTGGGCGTCTTTTAATTCAATTTTCCTTAAAATCAATCTTTCAGTATCGATTGTTTGAGTTCCTGTGTGTATCATAAAGTTTTCTCCTTTTAAACTAAGAATTTTTGCATTTTTATAAAATCAGCATAAGTTCCGTCAGTATATTTCATAGCATGGGTTAGGAGACCTTCTTCAACAAATCCAAACTTTTTATAAAGGTGCACGGCACTCTCGTTTGTAGAAACAACATCAAGTTCAATTTGTTCAAAACTTGCCTTTCTTGCAAATTCAACAAGTTCTGTCATAATCGCGCTTGCAATTCCCAAACCCCAAAAATCTTTTAATACTGAAACGCCAAGTCCACAAGAATGTTTAAATCTAATATATTTTGGATTTTTAGTGCTGATATTGCCAAGTCCGACAATTTTTCCATCGAGTTTTGCTGCGATAATCAAAGATCTTTCATCTTTTTCAGATTTTTCAATCCATTGTGTTTCATTCTCAGCTGTAAGTTTCGTATCCATAGCGTCGGCAGCAACAAATCTACTTTGACAAACAATCGTGTTATAATAGTCTGCTAATTCTTGTGCATTGTCAATACTTGGTGTTGTTAGGGTTAGGACCTTCCCATTTTTCAGTTTTACATTTTTATTTAGTTTCTTTTTTGTTTTCATAATGTTTTTTCCTTTTCTAAATCATAGGTGTAAAACACTTCTTCATAATCTTTGCCAAGTTCAGTCCAAGCATTTTTAAAATCGTCCAATTTTCCGCCCCAAGCTTCATAGCTTTTGCGGGCAGCAGTGTTGTCTTTTAGAACGCCAATTACAAACTTCTTCGCGCCATTTTCTTTTGCCCAATTGACAAATATATCTTTAAATTTTGTTCCAATTCCAATATGTTGAAAGTCTGGATGAATATACATAGCGTTTAGGTCTGCAAAGTTGATTTCGCCAAAATGAGAGTAGAGAGATTTTATATTTCCTGCCATAAGTCCAATAAGTCGTCCATCAAGTTCTGCCACATAGCAAATTTTTTCGTTGTTATTTAAAAAATGATCTGCAAAGCCAGCTATTCTTCTTTCAGTTTTTGCTTCTCTGGCAGCAAAAACTTCTGCTGGAAAAATATCTTTGTATGCGGATTTCCAGACAAAGTTATGAAGTTCAATAAACTGTCTTGCGTCTTTTGGCTCAACTTTTCTTATTACATAATTGATTTTTTCTTTCATAATAATTTTCTCCTTTAAATATAGCACAATTTTTCTAAATCTAAAAACAAAAAACACCAACGTTTTTGCGTTAGTGCTAAATTTAGTTCTTTTGTATGTTTTAAGACTTGATTTGTATTTACTATTTTTAACAAAGATCTAATTTTCCTACGCAAAAACCTGACTATCAAAGTTTTTTGATGGTCACATAATTGGATTTGACGTTTTGCATAGACAAACAAAATCTCATAATTATTCTCCTTTACTTAATAATAACACTTCAAAAAGTAAAAATCAATACCTATATTCAAATTTTTTTAATTTTAAATGTTAAAATCCAATTTTTCTAACAATTTATCGCAAAAGTTTCTGAAAATAAGAAAAAGCCCTATTTTAAAGGGATGTGGAGATTTTGAAAAATGAAAATGGCTGGATGCCTTTATTTATGGGAAGATTAGGCAGTTTTAGACAGTCTTAAAAAGTCAAAAATAACACCGCTTAAAACGGGGTTAGAACAACTTAAAATCCTGAGTTCGCAAGGACGTGTGGGTTCGACTCCCACCACCGGCACCAAACGAAAACAATCCGAAACAAAGAGAGAGGAAGAATCCAATACTTCTCTTTTTTGTTTTGATA
>CAMUNJ010000033.1 GCA_947090235.1 uncultured Bacillota bacterium | reverse complement strand
TTAGGTGTCGCTTGCGTACTTTCTTTATCTGCTTTCCCTTTTGCTTCTCTTCAAAGTGCAACAAGTGCTGAAGGGGTTGAAGCTTCTACTACTGCTAAATCTATCGCAGTTTCTGGCGCAGAAAAAACTGTTAAAAAAGGTGGACAATATAATATTAAGTCTGCTGATTATTATGTTGGCACATCACAAAAGGTGACTATTTCTAAAGATGAAGATTTTGAAGTTGAACATGGTTCAGATTCTGCTTCTTTAAAAACAGATATTTCAGTTAAGTATAAAAATTCTAATATAGAAGAAGTTATTGAGGCTGGCAGCGGTTCAATTGCTGGTGTTTTCACTCCTACAATGGTTGGAACTTATACTATCACTTATACAGTTGAAGACTCTGGAAGCAAATTCTCTTATGACTATGATATTACCTGTGAAGTTAGCGAGGCTTCTTTTGAGTTTGAAACAAATGCAAAAGAGGTTATTCCATCTGTTTACGACCTTTCTATGATGACTACTCCAAAGAATATTGATCTTCCTACACCAAAAATCCTTGACGAAAAGGGTGAAGAGGTTGAGGATGTAAAATATCTCACATCAAAACCTACAGATGGCACAACAAAAGATTATGTTTTGATTAGTGTTAATGGTGGAGTTAATGAGGGTTCTAAAAATGCTCTTAAACAAAATGAAGAAAGCGAAAAGTTCTATCTTGATGGAAGCGTTTTAAAAGAGAGTGGCATTGGAACATATACTATCACTTATGCTTATTATCAAAACAATCAATTTGTTGTTAGCACTACTAAAAACTTTGATATTAAAGAAAGTTATTATAAATTGACAGACAAAGATAACGCTGAAGCAGGTTATGAACTTGTTGCTTCTTTTGCTACAACTAGACCAGATAAGGCTTCTACTGGTGTTGCTATCACTCTCCCTACAGTTAGAGGTACAACTTCTTCTAAAAATACTCCTTCAACTGAAAGCGTAAATGTTAGTTATTCAGTTCAAGTTATGAGAAAAGATAACAGTGGTGCATATACTGAAGATGTTTCTGACTGCGTTGACACAATTAAAAATACTTTCACTGCTCCAAAGGATGGAGACTATAGATTTGTTTACACTGTGACAGATTTCTATGGCGGAGATAAACATACTGTTAGCAACGAGACTATGACTTTCTATATTAGAGATGTTAAAGATGACATTGCTCCAACTGTTGCGATTTATGATGCAAGTGAAGAACAAACTCTTGATGAAGATGGAAAAATTGAATACAAGAGTGCTAAAAATGCATTTAAGAGTGAAACTGTAAATAGAAATATAATTATTTATGCTATTGGTGCAAACGATAATGCTAGCACTTTGCAAGATATGACTTTAACTCGTCGTATTCAAGATAATGGTGGTAATACAAGATTTACTATTAAAGAATATAATGACTACAATCTTATTTTCAATTTCTCTTCTATAAAGGATGATAGCAAATCTCCATATCTTCAATTTGTTGATGACAACTTTGTTGTTGCAAGCAAAATGACAGATGACGATAAGAAAGATGATGTTTCTATTGCTAAATATTTAAAAGATAATAAATATTTGATTGTTACACATAACTTGAAGGTTAATCCAGCAACTGGTGCAGCATTTGACTTCTCAGGAACTGATTATGCTGATATCGAAACTAATCCAGAAAGTGCAAGTTTTGATTTAGTTGAATTTAAAAAAGCATTGCAATCTATTGGCTTTGCTTATATTGAAAATGCTTCGAATTACTCATTCTCAACTCAAACTTATTCAGTTTACTATACAGCAAAAGATAAATCTGGGAATAGTGTTGAAAATGACTATTTATCAATGCATGTGACTACTGATACTCAAGTAAATGATGCTAAAGCACCAACAATCACATTCTCAACTTCTCTTCAAAACACTTATCTCCCTAGTGATACTTTCAAATTTGCTGCTCCAAAGTTTAATGACGACCTTGATAGAAATGTAGAAGGTGTTGTTGCCTATAGATATTTGCAATCTGATAAGAAAACTGAAATTGTTGTAGCAGATAAATCTAAGCCATTAACTTTTAAAACTAATTCAAATTCTTTGGTTAAAGATAAATGGTATGGAGTTGAAGGAACTCACACTTCTCAAGCATTTATTCAACCTGAATTAGATAGCAATGGTGAATATAAAGTTGATTTAAGCGAAAAACCTAATGGTGCAGGATATATCGAAATTCTCGTTTATGGAGTTGACGATTATGGCAATATTGGCTTCTGGAATAAAGTAATTACAATCGCAGAAGCAAATGATAATCAATCACCAATCCTTAAATCAGTTACAGGTGGGGATTCATTAACTGGTGTTCAAGGTAAAAAGGTGACATTGCCTACTCTTGTTTATACCGACGACCTTGTTGACTATATGACTCAATCTGTTGAAGTATATTATGTTTCAACAACTGGCGAGGGAGAAGAAGCAAAAACAACTTATAGATCAATGCCAAGCGAAAATGCTAGCACATCTACTGACACTCGTCGTAAGAGATTTGTTTTGAATGCTGGAACTTTCACTGCTTCTTATGCAGGTAGTTATCGCGTAGTTATTACTGTTAAAGACGCCGGAAACAATAGCATTGCAACTTTCTTTGATGTTGATGTTACTGGTTCTACTATCACTGAAGACCCAGTTGTAGACAACTTGACAAGTGAAACAATCGAGCTTGATGTTGATGAAACATATGCTCTTCCATCACCAACAATTAAGGTTGTTGAAAACGAAAGCAGCAAGATTAGATATGTAGGCTATGAGAAAGGTGATGATGCACAAACTGCAACATATTACACAGTTTCTGCAATAAGTGCTGAAACAAACTACTACGACTTAACTAAATATCACTTTACAGGTCATGCATCGGGTAAATATGAAATTAAATATAATGTATATTTAATTGAATATAACACAGACCATGCAAATGTAGATGAAAATGGTAATCTTAAATTTACAGCTTCAAATGGAACAACATATTTTGTATTTGTAAATATGGATGACCTTGCTAATGTTAAGCTTGGTGTGACAACTTCTGAAGAAGGAGATTTTGTAACAGTTGCAGGAATTGATGAAGAACTTAAAAATGCAGGAATTATTCTTCGCACTCCAAATACAGAAGTTCAAAAATTTAAAGTTTCAGATTCAATTGCTCCAGTAATTAATATTGATAGCAGTGATTATCATGCATATTCTAAGATTGGCGAAACAATTGAAATTCAAAGAATTTCAGCTCAAGAAAACAGCATTAAGGGTATCAATCCAGAAACTTCTTATGTTGAAGTGACAACTTCAAGAGCAAGTGGTTCTTCTAACACAGAAAGAATCTATATGAAGGATTGGACAAACAAGCGTGAAAACGGAAACATCACTTACAACGAAACAACTCAAAAACTTATGCTTAAACTTGCTGAAAACGGAAATTATAAGATTCTTTATTCAGTAGCAGACTTCTCAGGTAATGTTTCAACAAAAGAATTCTCATTTGCAAATGGTGACGCAGTTAAACCTGAAATTAAGGTTAATGATGGTTTCTTAAATAAAGAAAAAGATAAATACAACCTTAATGACACATTAGTTCTTGACCTTTCTAAGTTGGATATAACTGATAATATTACAACTGACGCAGATAAATTGAAACCTACTATTAAAGTTGTAAATTCTAGCACAAGCAATGAAGTTAAGCCTGTTGATGGCTCTGTAAACACATTTAAACTTGAAACTGCTGGTGATTATAAGATTACAGTTTCTGTGACAGATGAAGCAGGTTGGACAACTGAACAAGTTATAACAATTAATGTTTCTGCTAAGAGAGCAGGGGATGTTAAAACTGTATATCAAGTTGTTGGAACAGTATTGATCGTTCTTTCAGTTGCAATCTTAGTTGGCGTTATTGGCTACTTTATCTATTCTAAAGTTAAACTTGACAAAGAACTTAAAGGTGCTAATAAAAGAAAGAAGAAATAAAAATTATAAAAAATAAAAATCGAGCAAAAACTCGGTTTTTATTTTTTAAATAAAATGGAGTAAAATTCTTGACAATTTTCGCGTTATGTGTTATACTGCCCGAGTATCCGCATGTGTAGGGTCTACAAGATAAGTTTTTATATGGTCTATATAAAAATAGTGCAAAAAGCACTCACCCGTGCAGCGAGTTTGGTTAGAGGAGGTAAAGATTATGTTCGCAATCGTTAGAACTGGTGGAAAGCAATACAGTGTTTCTGAAAATGATGTTATCACTGTTGAAAAACTCGATGTTCCTGTTGGAACTCAAGTTAAGCTTGATGTTCTTCTTATCAGTGACAACGGCCAAGTAGTTGCTGGCAATCCTACTGTTAAGGGTGCTGAAGTACTTGCTGAAGTTGTTGCTTCTGGTAAAGGCGATAAAATTGTTGTTTTCAAATATAAGCCTAAGAAGAACGAAAGAAAGAAACAAGGTCATAGACAACCATTCACTCAGTTAAAAATCGTGTCTATAAAGAAGTAATTATTATGACAATCATTTCTTTTTATAAAAAAAATAACCTTTTTTTAGGTTATGAAATAAAAGGTCATACAGGTAAGGCAGATAGAGGAGAAGATCTTTTGTGTTGCCAAATTTCTACAGTCGCTCAACTTGGAGTGGTTGGAATAAACGAGGTTGAAAAAGCAAATGCGTTTGTTGAAATAAGTGATGGTTATTTAAAATTATCTCTTAATGAGAAACAAGCAAATAAAAGAGAAGTTCAATCTATATTAAAAACTTGTTATGAATCTTTTAGGTCTATAGTTGTAGACGAAAAAAAATATGCAAAATTGGAGGTTAAAAATGTTTAAGTTTATTTCTCAACTTTTTGCGCATAAGAAGGGTGGTGGTAGTTCTAAAAACGGTCGTGAATCACAAAGCAAGCGTTTAGGCGTTAAAGCTTTTGCTGGCGAGCGTGTTAGTGCTGGTTCTATTATCATTAGACAACGCGGAACAAAAGTTTATCCAGGTGTTAATGTTGGAATCGGTAAAGACCATACTTTATTTGCTCTTTGCGATGGAGTTGTAAATTTTGGAACTCACAACGGCAAAAAAGTTGTTAATGTTGAAATTGTTAAATAATACTATTAAGTATCTATAATATATTTTTCGCTTGTTGCAGATGCAAAGGCTTCAAAACATATTATAGATACTTTTTTATTTATTTTGTTGGTTGCTAGCAAAGATTGCGGAATTCAATATTAGATTTAAAATATCTTTTTATTTAATTTTTCAACAAATGAGAAGAAAAAGAAGATAATGATGAAAACTATTGATTTTTTGAAAATAAAATGTTAATATTTTAATATGAAACATTACGAATTAGGAAAAGATTACATAAAAGTTTTTAATAAAAAGGATTTTAATCCTACACATATTTTGGAGTGTGGGCAGGTTTTTTCATATAGGAAAGAGGAAGAACAATATTATGTTTTTCCTCAAGATAAGTTTGCTATTATCAAAGAATTGCAAGATTTTTACTTAATTGAGACGGCAACGCCAGAATTTTTTGTTGATTATTTTGATTTAAATAGAGATTATAATATCATAAAGGAGAGGCTTGCTCACTTTGAGATTTTGAAAAAGCCAATTGAGTTTGGTTATGGAATTAGGATTTTAAAGCAAAATTTGTTTGAAATGTTGATTTCTTTTATAGTGTCTGCAAATAATAATATCAAAAGAATCCAATTGATTTTAGGCAGATTGCGTGAAAAATTGGGCGAAAAAACTCAAAATGGTTATGCCTTTCCTAGTTATGAAAAAATGAAAACAGTTGACCAAGATTTCTACTCAATGATTGGAGCGGGTTATCGAGCAAGTTATCTCTTTAAAGTGCTTAGACAAGTCACGCCTCAAGAGCTTATAGACTGGCAAAATCTTTTAACACAAGAGCTACGCAAAAAACTGCTTTCTTTAATGGGGGTAGGACCAAAAGTTGCAGATTGTATTTTGCTTTTTGGATATGGTAGAGGTGATGTTTTTCCTGTGGATACTTGGATACATCAAATGTACAATAAATATTATTTACCATTAGAAAATAGAGAAAAAATACGAGATAATCTTGTAAACGAGTTTGGAGAACTTGCGGGTTTTGCCCAACAATATTTGTTTTATTATCAAAGGTCTGGCAATTAGCCAGATTTTTTATTATAATTTGTAAAAATTGGGTCTTTACAAGGGACTTTTTGTGTGGTATAATATGGGTGATAAGTTAATGAGGAGGAGAATTATGAAATCACTCTTACTTTTAAGCGGTGGTGCTATCGCGGGAATAGTTGTTGGGGCAGTAGTTTTGACATTTTTAATCTTATTTTTCGCTATTGTGCCAGTTAAACCATATTTTACTGCTTTATTTTCTAAATGTCATATAAGTTGTTTTAAACTTATGAGTTTAAGATTTAGGAAGGTTAATATTATACCTATTTTAAACGCATATATTATGGCAAAAAGGTCTAAATTAAATGTAAAATTTAATGATTTAGAATCTATTATGCTAGCAGGAGGCTCTTGTGAAGATGTTGTAAAAGCATTAATCAAAGCAAAAGGTGCTTCAATTTCTTTATCATTTGAAGAATGCAAATCTATCGAATTATCTTCTTACAATGTTGTTGAAGTTATAGAAAGCGTTATTTTGCCAAAGCAATATTTGATAAATTCAATTAAAGCGATAACTAAAGATAATTTTGAACTTGAGGTTAGTGCTAAAATTTCTATTAAAGCAAAATTGAATGATATTGTAGGTGGACTTGGTGAAGACACATTAGAGGCAAAGGTTTCAAAGTTTATTATGACAAAGATTTCTTCTCTTTCTAATCATAAAAATGCAACACCTTATAATTTGACAGAAGATATTTTGAAAAGTGGCCTTGATAAAGGCAATGGTTATCAACTTTTATCGGTTGATGTTTGTTCTATAAATGTTAGCAGGGATATTGGTGCAGAACTAGCCGCTAAAGATTTGGAAAGAATAAAAATGCAGGCTCAAATAGATGCTGACAGACAAAAAAACTATGCACAATTACAAGCAGAGCAAATGAAAATCAAAACTCAAGAAATGAAGACTCAAGTTCTTGAAGCGGAGGCAGAAGTGCCTAAGGCAATTGCTGAAGCGATTAGAGACGGGCGTTTCTCTGTAATGGATTATTATAAACTTATGAATCTTCAGGCTGATACCGCTATGCGTAGGGCTATGATAAACAAAGATGAAGAGCCTAGGGGGTAGTTTATGAGTCTTCCTTACATTATTTTGATTATCGCAGGAGTTTTGCTTTTAGGTTTTGCTTTAATCGTAATTATTGGGAAAATCTCGTCGAGTAGTAAAAAAGTTGTAAATAGCGGATTGGCAAAAAAAGTGAATAAAATAAGCAAAGCAGTCCATGATAAAAAGGCCGTTCAAGAAAAACCTAAAGATGAATTTGATTTGCAGCCTCCAAAGATTGACTTAGTTGCTACAACTACTAAAAAGAAGGGAGAAGTTTTGGAAGAAGATCTTGATGATAGCGATAGGGAACTTCTTGGACTTGGAAAAACTTCCCAAGATTCTGCCATCAAAGAAGAACCTAAACGCAAAAGTTTTGAAGAAATAATGAGGGTACGCCAAGCCAATAAAACAAATCAAAACCTATCAGTTCAACAAGAAGAAGATGATGATTTTGATGAATTTCGAGCAAAGCATTCTTCATACACAAGTTATATGAAAGACGATGCATTGATAGATGAAATACAATCGTTATCTCCAGACATGAAAGCAGTTGTTTTTAGTAATCTTTTCAAGAGAATAGACCACGATTAAAAATTGAAGATATAAAGGAAATTAAACATGCATAAATTAGTTAAATAAGGGATTATTTAGCGGAGGAAAGTGCATGTTTAATTTTTTTGAGGAAATCAAAAAGTCTATATCGAAAATAGAGCCACAGATATTATCAAGTTACAATATGATTAACATTTCAGGAAGAATTTTATATGTTGAGGGACACTTGGGCTTAACTTTATTATCCAAAGAGACCATCACTTTTAAAGTGAAAAAAGGAAGAGCCATTGTAGAAGGGGAAGACTTAACTTTAGCAGAACTAACTGATTCTACTATAAAAATCACTGGAATAATTAAAAAAGTAGAGGTGATTTGATGCGTAAAATAAAAAATCTCTCGAAAGTCCGAATAAAAGGTTTAAATCAAGAAAGGACAATCTCTAAAATTGCCAAGGAAAGCAATTTATATAATCTTAATCGAATTGAAAAATCTATAAGCGAATTTGAAGTAAAAAATAGCGACTTAAAAAAGGTGAGAAATCAACTTCAAAGTCAAGGATTTGAAGTTGAAATATTATCAAACAATGGTTTTTCACCATTTTTAAAGCGTTTTTGCGGAAATTTAGGTGTTTTAATCGCAATTGTTTTATCTTTTGTGACATATATTTTGCAATTTGGAATTATTTGGCAGGTAAAAGTTTTTGGAACTGAAGTTTTAAATAATAATGAAATTACTAGTTATATTTCTCAAAATTTTTCTAAATTTAAGGGCGAGATTGATACTAAAC
>CAMUNJ010000032.1 GCA_947090235.1 uncultured Bacillota bacterium | reverse complement strand
ATATACTTGACATTATACAGCTTTTGATTGTATAATATTTCAAAATACAGTTTATACCTGTATTAAGAGGAGATGAGATAAATGTACATATATATTGATACACTTAAAATAGTTAAGTCCATCATGTTAATTGGGCAAAATAATTTTTTCAAATTTAAAGATATTTCTAGAGAAGAACTAGACCAAGTACTGCATGGCAACTTGCAGGCTCCTTTATTAACCTACATACGAGTTGCTGATAGTTTAAATATGTCCTTGGGAGATTTGGTTTTTATTCAATATGACGAAGAAAGAACAATCACCATAAATGGTATTATAAAGGATGATACACCAATACCCTACTGATAAAAGAGCGAAAGATATTCGTCTCTTTAAACCTTTGGTTATGTATTATGCCTCCAAAAATTTTACATTCCTCCCTAAAAACAAAGGCCCTAATGATTTTTTATTTTTTTGATATAAAATAATAAATTAACATAGAAAAAAACAAAATCTTCTAATTTTGTTTTCTTAATTGTTTTTTTTGCCACTAAAAAAAGATATTGTCAAATACTTGAATTTTGCCTTGCAAAATTTTTGCGAAAGCAAATTATTTGACAATAACTTTGTATAGTGGCATTTTTTATAATTTTATAAATTGTTTTACAAAAAAGATTGTATTGTTCATTTTTGAAGCCTCGTGAAACGCCAGCAAGAAAATGGACAATACAATCTTTTTACTTATTTAACACAATTTTTTAAATTTTCTATAGCCTTTTCGCGGTCTTGTGAATTATATACATAATTGCCACTAACTAATATATCTGCACCTGCTTCAATAATAGATTTTGCGTTTTGTTCGTTTACTCCACCATCAACCTCTATTTTATAAGTCAAGTTGTTATCTTGCCTAAACTTATCCAACTCCTTTATTTTTTGTAAAGTCTCTGGCATAAATTTTTGCCCACTTGCTCCAGGCTCAACACTCATAACCAAAACAAGATCAACATCAAACAAAAACATTTTGATTTCTTTAAAAGAAGTTTCTGGATTTATTGCAATACCTGCAAGAGTGCCACTTTCTTGAATGTTTCGTATAACAATTGGCAAAACCTCTTTATTTGCAATTGCCTCATAATGTACGGTCAAAATATTTGCTCCAGATTTTATATAGTTTAGATATATCATTTCGGGCTGATCAATCATAAGGTGAACATCTAACATGATTAATCCATTGTCATTCAAACTTTTTATAAGATTATAATCATATGTTTCGTTTGAAACAAAATGTCCATCCATAACATCACAATGAAGCATATCAGCCTTACCTTGCATTTCTTTAGCGTATTCAGTAATTTTTTGATATTCTTTGATTGGATCTGTTGAAACAGAAACATAAATATTCTTTTTCATATTCCTTCCTTTTTTATATTATCTCTTTTTTGTAGCCAAACTGTCAATTATTTTGAGATAATTTTTATATCTAATTTCGCTAATTTTCCCATTTTGCACATTTTTGATAATTCCACAATCTCCAACAATTTTGTGTAAACAACTTCTATACTTACATTTCTCGAGATAAGGCAAAAAGTCTGGATAATATCTTGCCACTTCACGTGGCTCAAGTTCAACAAGCATACCTACCTCTAAACTTGAAAAACCTGCAGTATCTGCAATATAGCCCTCTGAAACTTTAAATAAACTAACCATTCGAGTAGTTTGTTTGCCCCGATCTATTCTTTGAGAAAGTTCTCCAATTCTTGCTACTCCCTCACCTAAAATAGCATTTATTAGCGAGGATTTCCCAACCGCACTTTGCCCTGCAAAAGCACAAATGCCATTGATTTCTTTTTTCAAATTTTCAATATTTCCATCTTTAGCACTGCAAACTATGATTTTTGCAACATTTTTATATATTTTTTCAACAAATTGAATAAATTCGTTACCAGCTATATCCTCTTTATTGACAACGATAATTGGTTCAATACCTTTTACAAAACAGCAAAGTATCATTTTATCGACCAGTAAAAAATCTGGTGAAGGCAGTGAAGATAAAACTATGAATATTCTATCAAGATTAGCCATTGGTGGACGAATTAAACAATTTTTTCGCTTCAAAACACTTTCAATCGTTTGATCAAATTCTACAATGTCGCCAACAAAAATTCCTTCTTTTTTTAGAGTCCCTCTAGGTTTAAGATTAAAAATTCCATCTCTACTTTCAATAGTAAATAGGTCTGCATTTTTTTTAATAACTAATCCTGTCATATTTTACCCTCCAAAAACTCGTTTCGAAGTTGACCACATGCTCCTGCAATATCTTCACCCATAGTTCTCCTAACAGTGGCCGATAAACTGCCCGCTTGCAAAAGACTAGCAAACTCATAACATTCTTTTCGTGTAACAGATTTCAGTTTACGCTCTTTTACTTCATTAAGAGGAATTATGTTCACATGGCAAGTTAAATTTTTTAGTCGACTTATTAGTTCGTTGGCATTTTCTCTTGAATCATTAACACCTTTTATTAAAGTATATTCAAACACGACTCGGCGACCAGTCTTTTGCAAGTAATACTGGCAAGCCTTTATGATTTCGTCTATAGAATAAGTATTGGCAATTGGCATTGTTTGCTTTCTAATCTCATCATTAGGAGCATGAAGAGAAATAGTCAGAGTAATATTAAATCCATCATCTGCAAGACTATAAATTTTAGGCACAAGTCCACAAGTAGATAACGATATATTTCGCTGAGAAATATTCAGTCCATCTCCGTTTGAAATCAAATTTAAAAATTTAGTCACATTATCATAATTATCTAAAGGCTCACCGCTTCCCATCAAAACAAGATTTGTTATCATTCTATTGTTAAGCCCGCCATCTAAATCTTTATTTACAAGCAAAACCTGTCCTAATATTTCGCCTGCACTAAGATTTCTAATTAGTCCTTTTAATGTTGAAGCACAAAATTTACACCCCATTCGACATCCAACCTGAGTAGAAATACATAGCGTTTTGCCATACTTATAATCCATTAAAACGCCTTCAACAACATTGCCGTCACCAAATTTAAAAATATATTTGATAGTTCCATCTTGCTTGCTAATCAGTTTTTTTACAATTTGATAATCAGGATAAACTTCTTTGATTTCATCTCTCAAATTTTTAGGAATATTAGAGATTTCGTCTAGATTTTTACCATTATAGATTCCGTCAAAAATTTGTTTGCCTCTAAACTTAGGCAAACCTCTTTTTTCTATAAATTCTTGAATCTCAAGTAAACTTAAATCCGATAAAATCATTTAACCTCGTTCAAATCACCATGCCAGCCGTTCAAGAAAGAGTTTCCATCAACTATCTTTCCACTCAATGCTTGACATTTTTTTATTTCAATCGCTTTGTCTGCACAAGCAATGATAAATCTTTTTTTGTTAGATAAAACTTTGCAAGGACTTCCCTGCATCTCAAAAATTTCCATATCTGTAACTTTGATTTTTTTGTCATCAATAGATATAAAACATCCAATACATTCGCTTAAAGCCCTAAACCTGTCATAAATTTCTTTTGCACTTTTGCTAAAATCTAAATGCCCGTCATCTTTGCAAAGTTGTCTTACCAAAACTGCCTTGTTATTATCTTGAGGAGTAAATTTAACTTTATCACTCTCAAATAAATTTAATGCGTCTACCGCCATTTCTCCGCCAAGTTTAGCAAGATCTGTTTCAAGGTTTGAAAACATAATATCTTTATCAAGAGTAATTTCTTTCTGCAATATTATATCTCCAGCATCAACTTCTTTTACAACTTTCATAATTGTCACGCCTGTTTTTGTGTCGCCATTTAAGATTGCAGACTGAATAGGTGTTGCTCCTCGATATTTTGGCAAAAGAGAAGGATGTACATTGATGCAAGGTTTGTTATCCAAAAACTCTTGAGTTAAAATTTGACCATAGGAAGCAACAAGAGCAATATCATAATCTATTTTTTTTACATCTTCAAAACTACGGCTCAGTCTTTCGAATGTATAAACTTGAACATTATTTTGCTCAGCATATTCGTGCACACAAGTTTTGCAAAGTTTGTGTCCTCTTCCCGCTTCTCTTGGAGGTTGAGTTATCACAGCACAAACGCTGTGCTTAGATTCCAAAACCCTTTCAAGCACAATTTTAGAAAATAGTGAACTTCCTAAAAACAAAACTTTCATCTACTTCTTCCTTTTATAGTTCTTTTTGTTTTCGCTTTTATCTATATATAAAACTCCATCAAGGTGATCAAGTTCGTGACAAACACAACGAGCAAAATACTTTTCTCCAGTTATCTCAAATGGATAACCATATCTATCCAATGCACGGACGGTCACACGATAAGGTCTTTTAACTTTATCATTAAACCCAGGCACGCTCAAACAGCCCTCTGTGTCAAGATCTTCACCTTCCATTTTGATAATTTCAGGATTGATAAATTCCACAAACATTCCGTTTGCTTCAACGATAACAACGCGTCTAAGAACTCCAACTTGAACAGCAGCGAGTCCCATGCCATCATTAGCATGCATAGTTTCTTTCATGTCGTCCAACAACTCGTCAAGGTCATCATCAAAATCCTTGACTGGCTTAGACTTTTTTCTTAATAATTCATCACCTTCATAAACAATTTTTCTAATTGCCATAATTTCTCCTTGTGCCTTAGGCGCTCTCTATTTTATTTTTAGTTATGCAACTTTTGTTTTCCTTTCTTTATAGAAAAGAAACAAAAGAGAACTTAACAATTTTGCTTTTTAAATAAAAATCAAACCATTGTCTTTTATTCTTTTCTAAAGTTTAGAAATCTTTTCGAATTAAGTTTTTAGAATAAAAAGTTAATTCGAAATAGTTTTCTTTTGACAACTTTTCTTTAAAAGAAAAGTTGAAAAGTTAACTCATATTGCTTGGATTTATCTCAAAGAAAACACTGTTTTTTGAGAGATTGTCCACAATTTCAAATGCTTTGTTCTCTATCTCGTCAGCCTTTGAAAGTTTAAGCCTCATCAAAATTTGATATCTATATTTATTTTGCATACGCTTGATTGGCGACTTCATAACATCGAGATATAAAAACTCGTCTTTATACTCTTCTTTGAGTTTTACAATCTCATTATAACACATTTTGATAAGTTGTCTAACATTTTCTTCAATACTATCAACAAAAAGTATACGAACTATGCGAGAAAATGGTGGAAAACAAGCAACTTCACGGATATTTTCTTCCTTCTTGAAAAAACCTTTATAGTCATAATTGGCAACAAACTTATAAACATAATGTCTTGGAGCATAAGTTTGCAAAATAACTTTGCCTTGCTCTTGCCCCCTTCCTGCTCTGCCTGCAACTTGAGTTATGAGTTGAAATGTTCGCTCAGTCGAACGATAATCACTTTGATACAAACTTTGATCTGCATCAACAATTCCTACAAGTAAAACATCCTCAAAATCATGACCTTTTGCAATCATTTGCGTGCCCACCAAAATACAAGGATGAGTATTTTTGAATTCCTGCAAAATCTTTTGATGAGCATTCTTTTTAGAAGTTGTATCATTATCCATACGCAGAATCTTAACCTCTGGAAAAACTTCTTGCAGTTTTTTAACAACTTGCTCAGTTCCAACCGCTCCATGTTTGATATGTTCGCTTCCACAACTTGGGCACCTATCCAAAACCTTAAATTGCTTGCCACAATAATGGCATTTTAAACGATTATCTTCTTGATGATAAACAAGACTCACATCACAATCACTGCATTTAGCAATATAACCACAATCACGACAACGCATAAAAGAAGAAAATCCTCGTCTGTTGATAAACAACATTGCTTGCTTTTTTCTATTTATAATATCTGCTAAATCTGCAAGAAGTTGATTAGAAAAAATCCCCGAATTACCACTTCGAATTTCACCTATCATATCAACTATCTGTATTTTTGGCATTTCTCTTCCGTTTGCACGCGTTGGAAGTTCTATAAGTTGATAAATATCTTTTTTAGCATTTTCATAACTTTCAACACTTGGCGTGGCACTACCTAAAACAAGAGGACAGCCATTATATCTTGCTCTAAACTCTGCAACATTGTGAGTAGAAAATCTAGGATTACTTTCAGAAATATAACTCTGTTCATGCTCCTCATCTATAATAACAATGCCAAGATTTTCTAGCGGTGCAAATATGGCAGATCTAGCACCAACAGCAATTTTTGCTTCTCCTGAATACAATCTTCGCCATTCATCAAAACGCTCACCTGCCGATAATCCACTATGAAGAATTGCAACCTCATCTCCAAATCTTGCCTTAAAATTAGATAAAATTTGAGGAGTCAAAGAAATCTCAGGAACTAACATAATTGCACTTTTGTCTTGGCTTAACGCTTTAGAAATTAAGTTCATATATACTTCAGTTTTCCCTGAGCCTGTCACTCCATGCAAAAGATAGGTTTTATTTTCACTTATTTTTTCAACCGCTCTCTGTTGCATTTCATTTAAAATTATCTTTTTGTCAATTTCATCAAACGCAAAAGGAGTTCTCAATTTTTGCTTTTGAACTTCTTGCAAAATTCCTTTGTCTAATAATGCTTTAACTGCTCCTGCACCAAATTTATTATTTAAAACACTAGACTTTTCTTCGACTTTCTCTCTTAAATATTCAATAATCTCAAATTGTTTTTTTGCATTTTTAGCGAGGTTAATTTCAATTTGAGTGTTAAGCGTAAAATATCTTTCAAAAAGTTCTCGCACTTTTCCTTCTCTCATTTCGGCAGGAATAAAAAGTCTAAGAATAGAAGCCTGTTTGAGGTGAAATTTGTCCACCATAAAATTCATAACTTCCAGCATTTCACTTTTAATTGCAGGATATGGATCTACTATAGAAATAATCTTTTTAAGTTTACTTTGATCATATTCGCAAGTTTCTGTTATATCAATCACAAAACCTTGCAAAACTCTAGCACCAAATCCAACAAAAACACGCATGCCTTTTTCTACAAGCATGTCGTCTGGAATTATATATTCAAAAGTTTTGTCAAGTGCCTTAGCGTCTTGGTCGATTATAACCTTTGCAAACATTTTTTCTCCTATGCCTAATTTTATCATAAAACCATTTTATTTTCAAGTTTTCTTTTCTAAAAAATAAAATGCTTTGACTTTTTTACATCATTTCATTAAAATAAAATCATGAAAATCACGCACAAGAATTTTATTGCATCAGCAAGAGATTATATTGGAAGTCAAAAATATAAAAGAAGTTTTATCTCAACGAATTCAATTATGTGAATAAATAAAAAATCCACTAATTTAACTAGTGGATTTTTTATTCAAGCATAAATGTATAAAACAAATCGTACAACATCTGGTTGCTTAGAATGCCATTGTATCAGTATCGTCAGTTTTTTTGATATCACTTGGAACAACTTTACCTGTTGCGATTTCTTCACATGCAAGTGTTATAGACTTCTTATCTTTATTTGCAAGTTCAGCACCCTTTACAGTTTCTATGTTTTTGGCTCTTTTAGAAATAAGATTACATAAAACATATCTATTCCCTTTAGTTTTTTCTGTAAGTACATCAATTGATGGTTCAATCATCATAATAATCACCTCTATAATTAAATTCTGCAATATTATAACATAAAACGGCTACAAAAAACAAGTTTTTTCGTATCGCCTTGTTATTCGCTAATGCGAATAACTGCCATTAGTTGAAATACGGCGTGAAAATGCCATTGCAAGCAAGCATTTTCGCTTGTATTATAACACACTTATTGCCATTTGTAAAGCACTTATATGCTTTCTTTTGCAAAAAAATTTATTCAATTTTGCCTATTGACAAGCATTATTTTTAATGTTATAATATATCTATAATAAAAATTAGGTTTCAAACCTTAGTCTAGGAGAGAAAAATGAAACAAAAAACACCAGACATAACTCAATTTTCTATATTAAAACTTCCTGAGGAGATTAGATATTCTTTATTCTATCCTTTTGTCAAAAGTAAAAGTGATATGTTAAGACAGGAAGAATTTTATCAAAGACAAAACAACCCATTCTTTATTTACAAAAATAATAAAATAAAAGAAAAATTGCTTGTAACTCCTTATCAAATGGTTTACATTAATGTTGACAAACCAAATTTACAACTTTTAAGACTTGTCTTCTCAAATCAAAACTTGTTTAGACAAGAAATGCTAAAAGTACAAGACAATTCATATAGTATAGGACTCGACCAGCACCTCTCTTCAAAATATTTGTTATATGTTAAAAAAGAACAAGAATTGTCTGTAGAGTCATTGAAATTAACACAAAACCAAGAAGAAAAAAATAATATACAAAAACATTTTACAGATCTTTGCAAAAAGGCAGAAAGTGATCTTAGAGCAGAACGCATTGCTTGTGGACTTATAGAACAACAATAAAAAAGTGGCAAAATTGCCACTTTTTTTTACTAAATAATTTAGTCCCCCAGCATTTTGCTGGTCGTGCAACATCTGGTTGCCTTGACCGAATACTACTTATTTTTTTATAATATTAATAAGATAATCGTGCAACATCTAGTTGCTATTTCTTTTTTGTATCTCTTGGATTTCTAATGTTTGCTTGAGCAGCAGCAAGACGAGCAATAGGAACTCTGTATG
>CAMUNJ010000031.1 GCA_947090235.1 uncultured Bacillota bacterium | reverse complement strand
CAAATCCATGCATGAGGTTATTGATTATTTTTTTGATGATCCTGAAAAAATAAAAGGTATATTAAAATTAGATAGTTGTTTATGTCCTGCAAGTTATGCCATGTATATGACATTGGTTGAAAAAGAGAATTTTAGTTATTTACAAAATTTTAATTTACAGTCTAGTCAATTTTGTCGCAAAGCCCTTGTTCTAATGCCAAGGATGTTTGATATGAGAGCCCCGCTTATAGTTCCTAGATTAAAAGAAATTATGTTATATGCAAGAGATAACATTGATACTATGGGACATAACCTTGTGAAGAATAATGTTATAGAATCAAAACCTGATTATCAAAAGCATGAAAGAGTAAAACTTTTAAACGAAATGAGAAATTTTTATTTAGGTTTAAGCCAAGAAGAACTTGTTAAAAGGGTGAAAAGAAGATATACAGAAAGCAATTATGCTAAAGAATTAAGAGAAAAACTTTCAACTTTTTCGGATGAAGAATTTGATAAACCTTATCAAACCGAGGCTAAGAAAATTAGCATTGAAGTTTCAAGGATTGCAGAAAAAGAATCTCGTGAGGTTGAGACAACCAAAGCAAATGCAATTGCATTTACAGAAATGATAGAAGTTTTGGATTTCTATGCTTTTGCGTATAAAGGTGTGGTTTTATCGCCTAGCGTAGTAAATATGAAAGGAGATAATCCTAAAATTTTCAAATGGGACGAAGAAAGTATTCGCCGAGAGTTTCAAGAAAAACGAGATTATGTTGCTTTATATCGTCAAGATTTATATGCGGATGACCAAAGTTGTTAAAAAAACACAAATTTATTTGTGCTTTTTTTATTTTGTAAATGCAGTATCGATTATTAAATTGATATCAAAGTTTTGTTTTTGTCCATTAAAATCAATCAGGTATTCAATATTTCCATCTCCGCCTTTTATAGGCGATTGAACTATATTACTTATGTTGAATTGTATTGATTGACAATAATTGACAAACGATTGCAACAATTTTTTGTGAATATCTTTGTTTTTTATAATTCCTTTATATTTTTTTGCCACATCTTTTCCGCACTCAAATTGAGGTTTGAATAAAAACATTGTGTGTATTGTTTTGCCAAATAAGTTTATTATAACGGGGATAATGTGTGTTAACGAAATAAAAGATAGATCGCCAATAATAAGATTTACATCTTGCACTTGAGAAATGTTTAGTTTGCGAATATCTGTGCCTTGCAGATTGATAACACGATTATCTTTAATCAAAGATTCATGCAATTGATTTATTCCAACATCCACAGCATAAACTTTTTTCGCACCATTTTGCAATGCAACTTGAGTAAAACCTCCTGTAGAAGCACCTATATCTAAAACAACTTTTTCTTTAATGTCTAAATTAAAATTTTGAATTGCTGTTAAAAGTTTATAAGCACCTCGTGACACATATTCGTCGTATTGTAAAATTTGTATTTGATTATTTTCATCTACTTGCAATGAAGATTTGCAATTTTTTCCATCAACCAAAACAAGCCCTTGAGAAATAAGGGCTTGTGCTTTTGTTCTTGAAGAAATATTGAGTTTTTCAACTAAATAATTATCGAGTCGTTGAGTCATAAATCTCCTTAACTTTGAAATAGATGATTATTTATAAATTGAGGTTGACAGGTTATATTTATCCCCAATTTTTTTAATGTTAATTCTTCTGCTGAAGAAAGTATGTATGTAGCATGTGCTTCACAACCTTTGAGTTGTGGCAGTTTTTTAATAATTTTTTGTGCTTTAGGATTTGTAGATGATGAAATGGCAAGAGCAACTAAAACATCGTCTAAAGTTAATACACTTTGTTTTGAGTTTAAATATGTTGTTCGCAAATTTATAATAGGCATAAGAATATCGTCTGAGATTACATCAAAATCGTCACCAAGACCTGCAAGTGTACGCAAAGCATTTAAAATTACCGCTCCGCTTGCCGAGATTACCTGTTTTGTTTTTCCAGTCATAATCTTGCCATTAGGAAGTTCAAGTGCTACGCAAGGATATCCACTAGATTTGCTAGTCTGTTTTGCAATCTTAGTCACTTCAAGATAGTTTGGATCAAGGTCAAGTTCGCTCATAAGATATTCTAGTCGTTCAACAGTATCTAAACTGCCAGAGCCTTTTTTATAATCGCATTGTGCTCTATGATAACGTCTTACGATTTCGCGTTTTGAGGCTTCAATAACCAATTCTTCATTTGTTATAGCACTGGCAACCATATTTACACCCATATCAGTAGGAGACTTGTATGGTTCGCCTCCCGTAATTTTCTTTAAAATATTATGTAAAACAGGAAAAACCTCAATATCTCGATTATAATTTACAGTCAATTGACCATAGGCGTTAAAATGATAAGGATCTATTTGATTTACATCTTTCAAGTCTGCAGTTGCGGCTTCGTACGCGATATTAACAGGACTTTTGAGTGGCAAATTCCAAACAGGAAATGTTTCAAACTTAGCATATCCTGCTTTTATACCTTTTTTATGTTCATGATATAACTGACTCAAACATGTTGCAAGTTTTCCACTTGAAGGGCCAGGAGCAGTGACGATTACAAGAGGACGGGTTGTTTCTATGTAAGGATTAGCCCCATAACCTTCCTCAGAAACAATAGTTTCTACATTGTTTGGATAACCCTTTGTATAGTTGTGAAAATACACTCGTTCATTTCTGTTTTCCAATTTTCTAGCAAATTTAACTGCTCCAGGTTGTCCTTTAAATAAAGTTATAACAATAGAAGAAACATAAAGGTCAAGGTCTCGAAGATTATCTATAAGTCTTAAAACTTCATCGTCATAACTAAGCCCAAGGTCTGCACGAACTCGGTTCTTTTCGATATCATTTGCACTTATGCAAAAAACAATTTCGGCTTTTTCTTTTAGTTTAACAAGCAGTTTTGTTTTAATGTTGGGGTCAAAACCTGGCAAAACTCTAGAAGCATGCAAATCATCAAAGATTTTGCCACCAAACTCTAAATATAATTTATTGTTAAAGGTGTTTATTCTCTTTAAAATATTTTCACTTTGAAGTTTAAGATAAAGATCATTATCAAATCCAATTTGACTGCTTTTCATAAAAGCCTCCCGATGTTTATAGTATATATTCTTTACCAAAAATTAGCAAACAAATTTAATTTAATTTTTAACAAGCTTTAAATTTATTTTGATAAATCCTATATAATATGCTAAAATAATGGTATAAATTTTTTTAAATTTGGAGGATGAAAAATGAGTAAAGTTGCCATAGTGACCGATAGTAATAGTGGAATCACTCAAGAAGAGGCTAAGAAACTTGGAGTTTTTGTTGTTCCAATGCCTTTTATTGTGAATGATGAGGAATATTTTGAGGATATAAGTTTATCACAACCAGAGTTTTTTGAAAAACTAGCACAAGATGCTAATATATCTACATCTCAACCTGCAATTGGAGCAGTCACAGAACTTTGGGACAATCTTTTAAAAGAATATGACCAAGTTGTGCATATTCCTATGTCTAGCGGTTTGAGTGAAAGTATGAATACTGCTCGTAATTTTGCTAAAAACGAATATAACGGCAGAGTTGAAGTAGTAGACAATCATAGAATTTCGATTACTCAAAGAAGAAGTGTTATGGATGCAGTAAACCTTGCAAAAAATGGTTTTACTGCAAAAGAAATCAAGGACTATCTTGAAAGGACTGGTGGCGACAGTAGTATATATATTATGGTGAACACCTTGAAGTATCTAAAAAAGGGTGGACGAATAACTCCTGCTGCAGCAGCAATAGGCACTGTTTTAAATATTAAACCTGTTCTTCAAATACAGGGAGGCAAACTTGATCAATTTGCAAAAGTTTTGAATGTAAAATCTGCTAAAGTCAAAATGCTTGCTCAAATCAAAGAGGATCTTGAAACTCGCTTCAAAGAATATTATGAAAAAGGTGAAATGAGAGTAGTCGTTGCACATACAAATAATTATGAAAAGGCGGATGAGTTTGCAAAAGAGATTGAGGATATGCTCGGAGTTAAACCAGAATTTGTAGATCCATTGTCGCTAAGCGTTGCATGCCATATTGGAAGTGGGGCTTTGGCAATAGGATGTTATCGAGTATATGAAGGTAAATAAAAAAAACACCTAAAAACTATAACTTTTGAAACTAGCAAAAAAAATAAAGGATGGTCTGTCCTTTATTTTTGTAATATGATCGCTTAATTATAAACTAAACATAACGGATATAAATTAAAAATTAAAATCTAAATAAACATATTTATCCATTTTATATGAAAGATTTTTATCTATCATAGTTTTCGCAATCTTACAGCAGTTAGATATTCTTTTGCCGTTGACTAGTGGGTCAATGTATCTAACTTTTGTCCCATGATGAACATAATATACATTGTTAGGTTTTGAATATGAAACCTTTACTTTTTTAGCGTCTTTCCATTTTGTAAATACATCTTTATATTTAGAATTACTAATTATATCTATCAATTCACTTTCTTTCAACTTATACAATATATCTTTGGTGATTGTATTTTCTTCATTTAGTTTCTTTAATATATCAGCAATAAATTGCATTGAATATCGTATTCTATCTTCCCGATAAATAATTGAAAGTTGACTGGTTGTTTTTACGAATTTTCTTGCTATATTTTTAGTTTTAAAACCAAGTTCAATCTCGTTATCTTCATTAGTCTGAATTTCAATATCATTGTAAATTTGTTTTATATCTTCAAATTTTAATAATTGATAAGTAAACAGCGCATTAGACAACGAATATTCAAGTCTATCAGCAGATAATTTTGGGGTATCATTGTCTGCTATAGGGTATTTATGGTAATCATCTATTTCATAAATCCTAAAATTATCTCTTTTTAATAAATTTGATATTTTATCAGAATTTCTTATTATTTCGGTAGTTAAATCTTCTGTTGACTCTTGATTCATATAATCACCATTTAAAAAATCCACACAGTGCTTAAATACCGGGGTCGCTATATCATGGTATAAAGCGGAAATCGTTTGCTTTCTATCGTGAGTATAATGCCACACTATTAATGCCACAGCAATTGAATGATCGAATGATGAAAAGAAAAAGTCACTTTCAAATAAATCAGAATAAATTGTTCCACATGTTATACTAATATATTTTTGTTTGTGCAATTCAAAAGTATTAATATAATCATTCAACCATATAGGGAAGTTTGGTTCTAGTAAGTTAAAGTATCTTTTTACTTCGTCTGCCACTTCCATATCATCAAAAATATTATATGCCATTAATACTCTCCTTAGTTGAATTATAACATACTATAAATAATTTTGCAAGTAATTTGGCACTTAGGCGTTTGCTGGTTTTATACAAGTGCTGTCGCTTCGCTCCAGCAGACAAGCACACGCCTATAACTCAATTGTGTTGCAAAAGAGCGGTTGCTGGCAGAGCGTAACGCTACCGCTCTTTCGCTTTTTGTTTTCTTCTCTCTGTTTTCTAGTGTAAACGAATATTCTTTGTTGTCAAGGTTAAAATGTATGCTGCTCGCAACCTTGACAACGTCAGAAATATTCGTTTATTTTGTAATTAAGAGAGAGTTAAGAAAAAAAAGAAAAACATAGACTGTTTTTGTATATGTTTTTCTTTGGTTATTCCGCTAGTTTCAAAAGTGAGAGATTAAATAAGGTGTTTTTTTATTCTTTGTTTTCTTCTTTTTGTTCAAGTATTACTTCTTCTTTTTTTAAATGTAAAAGAGAGCCTTGTTTTAATATAAAAAGACCAAATGCAAAAACAATTGAAAAAATTATTAATAAAACAAACATCGAAATTAGTAGAGCAGTGTTTGCTTGTATACTTTTTATATTCGCACCAAATATACCTATAAGAATAAAAGCAATACTTGCTACAATAAATCCAGCAATGGCAATAGGTGAGCCAATCCAAAACAATTTTTTCTTAAGTTGTTTGTTTTTCTCATAGTTTCCAATAAAATCTGCGTTTTGATTGCTTTCTTCGATGATTTTTTTAAGTTTATTCATTTTTTCTCCTTTATATAAAGAATAATATATCATAAGTTTAACAATTATTCAAAATGAATTGTAAAATTTGTGCAACAAGATTAAGAATTAATAAAAAAGAAGCAATTTAAAAGATTTTTTAATTTTTTTGAAAAATTTGGCATATTTAGTTGACTAAAAGCAAATAATTGCATATACTAGTGCTAGCACTTAAAAACAAAGAGTGCTAACAAAGTCGAAAAATTGGGTGAGGGTTATGGAGTTATCAAAACGAAAAAAACAAATCCTATTTGGGGCTATTGAGGAATTTATCAAAGATTCTAGTCCAATCACAAGCGGAGGAATAAAGGACATTGCTTGTTTAGATTGTTCTACTGCGACTCTAAGAAATGAACTTAATACTCTTGAAGCCATGGGATTTTTAAAACAACTTCACACTTCGGGTGGCCGAGTGCCTACTCCGCAAGGTTATAGATTTTATGTCGAAGAACTTTTGCAAGGAGTTAGTGCTACAAATGCAGAACTTGAAGATGTGCACAGGCTTATCTCAACGCGTACCAACAGTTTGACAGAAATGGTGTCTGGAATTGCAAAAATTGTTGCAAAAGCCACTAATTATCCTACAGTTGTTATGATGAATAGTTACGATGACCTTATATTGACCGAATTTAAGATCATTCCATTATTGGATAATAAAGTTATGGTTTTGATTGGTACGATCGCGGGTTATATAACCAATACGCTTGAGATAAATGCAGGACTAAACGAATGTCAAGATGCTTCCATATATCTCACAAAAAACTTTAAAGGTTGCACAATACGCGAAATGGTTGAAAACATAGAAGCCATCGAATTTGGTATGAAAGATGAAATCAAAGCATTTGAAACTATTGTTGACAGCCTTGTAGGGGGGCTAAAAAAACTTAATGAACAAAAACTGATTGATGTTCGGCGAGAAGGTGCGGTCAAATTGCTTGAAAATAGCAATACGGTGGATGAAGCAAAGAAGGTTTTGACTATGCTTGATGACAGAGATAAACTAGAGAATGCACTTAGTGTTTCTGGAGATGGGATAGAAGTTGATGTCGCCGAAGAAGGTGGACGAGAGGCTTCGGTAGTCAAGGCTCCTATTGTAGTGGCAGGCAAGCAACTTGCATCTATTGGAGTAATTGGTCCACAACGAATGGACTATAGCAAAATTGCATCTGCATTAAAACTGGTTATCGACGAACTAAAATCATTAAAAGGAGATGAGGACGGTGTGTAGTGAAGAACAAGAATTAAAGCAAGAAGAAATTCTGCAAGAAGAGCAAGTATGTGATTGTGGTTGCCATGGCGAGGAACATTATGAGACTTGCAAATGTAAGCAAGAGGGACATGAATGTAATTGTCATGAGGAATGTGATTGCCATGAGGATAATTGCTCTTGTGGAGAAGAATGTGATTGTCATGAGCATGAACAAAAGCAGGATTTAGCACAAGAATATTTAAGTCTTGCAAGACAAATTCAAGCAGATTTTGAGAATTTTAGACGCCACGCTCTTGAAGATATCAAAGAAGCAAAAGTGTCAGGTCAAACATCAGTAATAGAGGTATTTCTACCATGTCTAGATACTTTCAAAGAAGCAAAAAAGACTATCGCAGATGAAATGGTCTTGACCGGTGTTGAAATGATTGAAAATAAGATTTTGGATGCGTTAAAATCTTTGGGAGTTGAAAAAATCACTTCTATAGGAGAAGTTTACAATCCACATTTCCATGATGTTATTGCAGTAATGCAAGATAGCGAAAAGGATAATGATGTTATTCTTGAAGAATATCAAGCAGGATATACATTCAAAGGCAAAGTTATTAGACACGCAAAAGTTATAGTAAATCAAAAATAAAAATTTATAAAAGGTGCAATTTGCACAAAAAAATTAAAATATAAGTGGGATATCCACAAAAAAGGAGATTAAAATTATGAGTAAAATTATAGGTATTGACTTAGGAACAACAAATTCATGCGTAGCAGTTATGGAAGGCGGAAAGCCAACAGTCATCGCAAATGCAGAAGGAGATAGAACTACACCTTCTATCGTAGCTTACACTAAAGAGGGAGAAAGACTTGTTGGTAAAGTTGCAAAGCGTCAAGCAATTGTAAATGCTGACAACACAATTCGCTCTATCAAAAGAGAAATGGGTACAAACTATAAAGCAAGTTTGAATGGCAAGGAATATTCTCCACAGGAAGTTTCTGCAATGATTCTTTCAAAGCTAAAAGCAGATGCAGAAGCATATTTAGGCGGAACTGTTACACAAGCTGTTATCACCGTGCCTGCTTACTTTAATGACTCTCAACGCCAAGCAACTAAGGATGCAGGTAAAATTGCAGGACTTGAAGTTTTAAGAATTATCAATGAACCTACTGCAGCAGCTCTTGCTTATGGTCTTGATAAAGGCGAAAGCGCAAATCAAAAGATTTTGGTTTATGACCTTGGTGGTGGTACATTTGATGTATCTATTCTTGAAATTGGTGATGGCGTATTTGAAGTTCTTTCAACAAACGGAAATACAAGATTAGGCGGAGACGATTTTGATAATCGTATTATTGATCTTCTTGTTGAAGAATTTAAAAAGACAAACAATATTGATCTTTCTAAAGATAAACTTGCAATGCAACGCTTAAAGGATGAAGCAGAAAAGGCAAAGATTGATCTTTCTGCGACTCCAATGACAAAGATTAGCCTTCCATTTATTTCTGCCGATGCAACAGGCCCTAAACATATGGAATATGACCTTTCTCGTGCTAAGTTTGATGCTATCACAGAAGATTTAGTGAAAGAGACT
>CAMUNJ010000030.1 GCA_947090235.1 uncultured Bacillota bacterium | reverse complement strand
TAAAATATTTTATCCCAACCGCAAGATCCAAAAGTCAAAATGAAAGGTTGTTTTTCCATTAAGTTCTCCTTAAATTCATTATAACATATTTTTGGCGACTTTGTATATAGTTTTTCAAATTAAAAATAAAAAAACAAGCGTTAGCCTGTCTTTCTATGTTGATTTGACATTATTATTCTTTAATTTTTTCTTGTAGTTTGATTAAAAGTTCAGATAATGTTTTGTTATTATAATGTATTGGTTGTCCAAATGCACCAATCAAAATTCCACTTGTATATGACAAGCTACTTGTAATTAAAACAACATTTCTAAATCCTCTTGCAAATAAAACGCCAAGTTCAAAGCCCTGTCCACATGAAGGCCCGCTTATTTCGGATATGACAAAATCGGCTTCATTTATATCATTCATTGCTTTTTCAAATCTTTCTATTTCATTGTGAGTTTTACAAAATTCAATAGTCTCCAAAGGTGTTTTAACTTCATGTCCCTGCTTTGAAAAAGTATCTTTTATCAATTTATAAACTTCAAAAAGTTTTTCGTTAGATGTTGCACCAGTCACATAAATTTTCATATAAATTCTCCTTTATTTCAATGTAAATCCACCGTCAACTGCAAGAATTTGCCCTGTTATAAAGCTTGCTTCATCTGACAATAGAAAAGCGATTGCATTTGCAATTTCTTCTGGTTTACCCATTCTTTTGATGATTGAATAGTCAGTTGTAGCGGCTGGATCTTCACCAGCAGTTGCTGTAAGCGGAGTATCAATAAGTCCCGGTGCAACTGCATTTACACGAATATTCTCACCGAAATATCTTGCATAGGATTTTGTGAGTGAGATTATGCCTGCCTTTGTTGTTGAATAAATAACTGCGTAAGGCTCGCCAATAATACCGTCAACAGATGTTGTGCAAACAATTGCACCTTTCTTGGCAGTTTCTTTTATAAGGTTTCCAAACAATTTAACAGTGTTGAATGTTCCAATAAGGTTGGTGTCAATTGTCTTGTGAACATTCTCGTCTGTTATGTCGTCAATTCCACATGGAAGCGGAATTATGCCTGCATTGGCTGACAAAATATCAAGCCTTCCAAACTTCTTTTTAATCCAATCACGCATAGCAATCAAATCTTCTTTGTTCGAAATGTCAGCTTTGTAGAAATAAACTTCTGCATTTTTACCAAACTCTTTTTCAATAAAACCTTTGTCAACTGCTTTATTGCTATTGATGATAACGATATTTTTCTTTGCCAATTTTTTGGCAGTGGCAAGTCCAATTCCCATTGTGCTGCCTGTGACTAATGCAACTTTTTTCATGTTTTACTCCTTATCTGCTTGCAAGTTTTCCACCGTCAACAAGTAAATCAGCACCAGAAATCCAACTTGCTTTTTCACTTGAAAGGAAGATAATTGCATTTGCAATATCCAAAGCTGTGCCAATTCCAAAAGGATAACTTGCGCTTTGTTTTTCTAACATCTCTTTGTATTGTTCTTCGTTCATCACATTGTTGTGAATTTGAAAACCAGAATTAAGCATACCTGGCGAGATTGTGTTCACACGAATATTATATTGTGCCAAATCTTTTGCAAGTGTTTGTGCAATCATGTTCACGCCTGCTTTTGCACAAGAGTAGGCGATTGAACTTCCACCTGCGGTTGCAGAGATTGAAGAAATGCACACAATGTTAGGATTTGTTCCTTTTTTAAGTAAAGGCAAAAATGCTTTTGAAACATAGAAATAACTTGAAAAGTTGTTCTTTATCACTTTATCCCAATCATCAACTGCGAGAGTTTCAATGTTGCCCGGAATAATAGTCCCTGCGTTGTTTACTAATACATCAATTTTGCCATATTTCTGTTCAACTTGTTCTGCAATTTTCACCAGTGCATTGTAATCTGAAACATCACATTGCAAAAAATCTGCATTTGGCAATTTCTTCTTTGCCTTCTCAATGTTATCTAAGCCAATAGATAAACTTACAACTTTTGTGTTTTTGTCTTTCGAGAAAAGTTTTGCCGCTTCAAAGCCAACACCAGATGTTGCACCTGTAATTAAAATAACTCTCATTTCTATTCTCCTAAATTAAAATAATTCATATAAAACTTCATTTGTTCCTTTCCATCAGCAATCAGACTTTGCAAAAATTTATCGTCTGGCATATATTCAAGTCTGCTATTTCTCAAAGACATATTTGAGATGATCCACCTAAATGAAATCAACTTTAATTTTCTGTCAAAATCTTGGCTTGGCTTTTCATCTTCAAAATATCCCTTCAAAAATTCTTCAACTCTTTCAAGTGAACTCATGCCACTCCAAGAAGCAATATCACAAACAGCTGCACCGCCAGCACATTCGTCCAAATCCAAAATGCCAGTGATTGTATTTCCGTCAGTCAATAAGTTCCAGTCCACAAAATCGTTATGAATTAAAACAGATTGCTTGCAATCTAACAATGGATTGTCTTTTGAAAACAAATTCAAAATCTTTGCAGATTGTTCTTGTGTAATAGTTTTATATTTAACAAGCGTCTCCAAATTATTTTTCAATCCACAATTTACAAAGTTTGCCAATGAATTGTGCAAACATTCAAGTTTTCCAAGCTTTGCTTTTTCATTATCAAAACTGCCGAAACCTTTCACTTTCAAAGCGTGCATTTTTCTCATCATTTTGCCAGTTTCATAAGTCAACTTCATTGTATCTTCTGGGTGTGCTTCAAGCCAATTTTTGACAGCAATTCCTTCGATTTTTTCAATAACTTGAAATGCACAATCGTTTTCATCTTCCAAATCATGAATACAATATGT
Organism: uncultured Bacillota bacterium; assembly: GCA_947090235.1. Lineage (GTDB taxonomy): Bacteria > Bacillota > Clostridia > Christensenellales > UBA1242 > Caccovivens. The sequence continues at coordinate 6,281 of CAMUNJ010000030.1, read as the reverse complement.
TGAATAGGTAGGCAACCCCATATTTTTGAGTTCTTTTGCCACCAAACTCTCAACATGAAAATATCCGTTTTTAATTCCTTTTGGGTGACAGCGAATAATCACTTTCTTGCCATTATCCAAAGTCCCAACCCTCACAGAATTGATGAAACCCAAATTCTCTTGTGCGTTTTTGTCAACTTCATTGATTGAAATCAATTTATTGCCTTTCAGTTCGTTATTTACTTTTTCAATCAATTCTTTGCTTGAAATGCCACGATGTTTATCTTGCCAAATCTCTCTAACTTCTTCTTGTGAAATTTTTCTGTCCGTTTGCCAACACCAACTTTCAGTTCTATCGCAAATGCGTTTGTTTATATCTTTATAGTTTATTGCCATTATAAAATACCTTTTAACTAAAAATTCAATTGTCCTTCATAAACATAGATGTAAGAAAGTGGGGTGCAGATGTTTGAAATAGGGCTTTCAACAGCGACTTTCACAAGTTTGGCTTTAACATTTTCAAACTGCGTTCTGCTTAAAATTCTTTCAATGATTTGTCCGTTTTCTCTCACTTCCAAAATGCCTGTGCCTGCCCAGAAGTCTGTCATTGAAGATTTGCTCGATCCAATGTGTAGCCATGCTTCTCCGCCGGGACCAAGCCCAAACGAGAACAACAAAGGAATGTTGTTTTCTTTTTCAAAGAAATCGTTTCCACGCACTTCATAATCGGCATCCAAGAAAGCCTCGTTTAATATGCGGGATTTCTTATAAAGTTCTTCTTGTTCTTGTTCACTCAAATGAGAATAATCAACAACACCATTCAACTTAAAATTTGTTCTTGCTTTTTGTATTCTTCTTGCTTGATCTTCTGGATCATAGCTGTTGAAACGATCAGTGTAATCCGACATCATTTCTTCAATTCGTTTAAGCAATTTTTGTTTATCAAAGTCATAGTCTTTGTATTGTTCTCTTGCAAGACTTAATTTCATTTCAACAACTTTTTGATTTTTGTTGAAAAACTCCAAAGCCTTTCTGAAAGTGTTTGTGTATTCGTCAAGTCCAGATTGTGGCACATTGTTGAGTTCGCTTAAAATGATTTCTTCACTTTCATATTCGATTGTGCTTTTGTTGTCATGATAGTTGGCACAAATAGGTGCAAGATATTCAAGCATAAATTTCATGTTGAAGATTTCTGCCCAATCAATTGTTGGATAGGTTGGTGCCCACCAATGCTTATATCCACCAAAACTTGGAACAAAGGTCAAAGGCAATTTTTTGTCAATGATGTTGTTTAATTTTGTTTCGACATCAATTCTCACTTGTGGATCGATAGAATATTTCCTAAACTTCTTTGCAAACAATCTATCAATCATTGTTCCGTTTAATTCAGTTGACAAATTATCAACTTTCAAAAGCTGATTGTTGATATATTCATTTACTAAATTTTGAAGATCCATATATACCTCATTTTTATTATAACATAAAATTTCTGATTTTGCACCATTATTAAATAAAAAATCCGCCTAAATAGACGGATTTGATTATTTGTTTTGAATATAAATTAAATATAAATTGTGCAGGATTGGGGGTTGACATTTATATTAAAATGAGTTATATTAAGTAAAAAGGAGTTGTTCAATGGAAAAATTTTACAGCAAACAAGGACTTTACTTGTGTAGAATTGACAAAATCACAGAAGTATCTTATAAACACTTTTCAACAGGCGAATATAAAACAAAGTATTTAGGATATACTGTGTGTAGATATTCTACAGACGAAAAACTATTCATTGATGTTTTTACAGGCACTAAGCTTCATTCACATCATGACCAAGGCCAACAAGTTGGAGAATATTGCGTAAGGTCACATAAAGGTTTACCGGAAACTGTAAGCCATTATAGAACAGAAAGTGAATTGCAGACTGCTATTAAACTACAAGAAGAAATGCACAACAAAATCTCAGCACAACAAGAAGAACGAGATGTTAATATGTAAGTAAAAAGCCCTTAAATTAAAGGGCTTTTTTCGTTTCTTGCTTTTGTTTCTTTTCAAGTTTAATCCATTCAAACATCCCATAGGCGTCATAAATTATTTGAAAGATTTGATAACAAAGTATTGGGATAAAACTATAATCACCTTTATAAACCAATGTTTGCCATAGAACACAGAGAATTATATCATTTATCAAAAACATCATTTGATTCCATTTATTGCGTCTCATTAACAAATAGACGCTTGGCAACATTGTGCAAAAAGCAATTGTTGAAAGCCAAAGTTGAGCTGTGTTTAATGCTTGCAACAAGAAGAAAACTCCAACGCTTACAGCTGCCCAAACAGATGTAAAAATTGCGATTTCTTTTTTGCTGATTTTATTTTTGACAATAACAACATTATCTTTTTTATCCCTATGTGCAAGCCAATGTACAACACCATAAATGTAAAGCGGTATCATTATAGCTGCATACAAAATCGTTTCGCCATAATATTTTTGTTGATATGACATAAAGCAATAGAAAACAAACCAAACAATGCCAATAAATTGAGTTGCGACTTTTCCTTTTGCCTGCATAAACACACAACAAATTCCAAGTAAAGAATTTACTATTATCAGCCAATTCGATTTGAAAATTATTGATGTTGTTATAATTGTGATAAGTCCTGCACCAAGCAAGATAATATCAACAATATTATATCCTTTCCACGATTTAAGTTTTTTCATCGAAGTCCCTTTTATCTAATCTTCCAACACAACAACATTCACTTTATGAGTGTGAGCAGTGCAGGCATCCAGCGCAATCATATCTTTTGTTATGAAAGGCTCGAAGTTTTCGTTTTCGCCAAATTCGTCATATTTGTCTGGATTTTGTTCGTGCCACAGCGCACTGCAATGCCAATGTCCGCAAATGATTGTTTTGTTTGGCTCAAAAATTTCATATCTAAACATTTCTACAGGATTTTGCCAACGAGCCTTTTCCCAGCGTTCTTTTCGTGCGTTGCGCCAATCGCTGTCATACAAACAACAATTTTCTATAATAGGTATCCAGCCATGAACAAAGATATAATGCTCGGTTTCAAAATAGTCAACACATATAGTCAAAACTTCTTCAAGTCCAGTTTCTTTTGCAATTTCTTTCAAGTTAAATCTGTTGACTTGCCACTCTGGACACAAATCAACAATTGTGTGGACAGTTCCGTTTGAAAGGTCGGCAAAATTGTTTTTGCCACGTGCAATCATTTCTTCCATTAAATCTTCATGATTGCCTTTGATAAGAATGATTTTATCTTTATGCGACAAAACGAAATCAATAATTTCTTTTGGCTGACGACCTCTATCAAACAAATCTCCACAAACGATCAACTTGTGTTGTGGGTTGTTGATGTCAAAATCTTTTTCTTTCAAAGCCGCCATCCACTCATCAAAAAAGCCGTGAATGTCAGCACTTACAAAGTATTTCATAATTCACCCTAAGTCTTAAATCAACCCCACTGGGATTAAGCAGTTGTTTTCATCACAAGGATAAAGGCGATCAATCAAGCAAATAATTCCACCGTTATTTATGTTTTTGCCAAGTTTTTGCAAAACTTTAAATTTTTGCAAATCTCTTTTGTTTGGGTTGGCTGAGAGTTTAACCTCAAGTGGTGTCAGTCCATCAAAAGTTTCAAGAACAATGTCAACCTCTTTTTGATCTTTGTCTCTGTAATAAAAAATGCTTGGCTCAAGTGATGAGAGTTGATATTTTATTTTAAATTGATTCATAACATAGTTTTCAAAATATGCACCTGCAAATGCGCTAAATTGCAAGCTATCTTTTGTGGGAATCTTTGCCAAATAAGAACACAATCCCGTGTCATAGAAATATAACTTTGGTGTTTTTATCAACCTTTTTAAAGTGTTATTAAAATATGGCTGAACAAGATATACAATTCCTAATCCTTGCAACATATCAAGCCATTCTTTTGCTGTTGGTTGAGAAATGTCGGCTGCAACTGCCAAGTTTGCATAGTTGACCATGCAAGAAGTTTGGGTGGCACATGCTGTAAGAAACTTCAAAAATTTTACCGTGTCAGAAATCTTACCAAGTTCCATGATGTCGCGCATGAGATAAGAATTTATATACGAGCTGAAATAATCGTTTCTGCTTACATTATCCAATTGATTAAGCTTTGGCATCCCACCGTTAAAGATATATTCAAACACATCATTTATTTCAAGAGTATGTGCATTGTTTATTTGCGCCAAACTTTCAAAATCAAACTTTATTGGACTTTTATGTTCGTCCCTCAGGATTTCTTGATGTGTAAGAGAAAACATATTCATAATTCCAATTCTTCCAGCAAGAGACTCGCTGACATTTTTCATAATGTTATAACTTTGTGATCCTGTCATCCAAAATTCGCCCGCTTTTTGATTTGTGTCTGCCATAATTTTTATTTGTGAAAACAGATTAGGTGCATATTGAACCTCATCAATCAAAATTGGTGTTTTGTAGGTCTGAAAAAACAACTTTGGGTCTTTTAAGGCAAGCTCTCGTGCGTCCATATCATCCAATGTGACATAAGTCCTTTTTTCATTCTTGCATAATTGTTTGAGCATAGTTGTTTTTCCAACCTGTCTTGGTCCACAAACTAAAACAACAGGAAAACTGCTGTTTAACCTTCCAAATTTTTCTTCTGCCAACCTTTTTATATAATTTTCCATAAACCCCCGCCTAATATAAACTACACTTTATTTTAGACGAAATTTAATTCAATGTCAACTCTTTTTGCCAAAAATTATATAATTTTCTAAAAATTAAATTTTTATATTGATTTTCTCCAGTTAGTTGTGTTTTATCACACTTGCTGGAGGAAATCGACTATTATTAATCATAATGTTTAAAAGTATTAAACAAACTTACGCAGGTTTAGACAATCTTAAAACACACAATTTGCACCACTTTATGCTATTTGCAGTAAACTGCAGTAAGGTAAATTGTTTTATTTTACTGCAATTGTATTTGTGAATTGCCAAAAGTTCTTTATTTTAGGACAACATAGCAAGCAAGAGTAAAATTCTTATCAAAAAGAGCACCACCCTGATAAGGTGGGGGTCGGTGGTTCGAGTCCACTCATCTCTACCAAGTAAACGCCAACGGCGTTTTTTTTGTTGCTAAACGGGCGCACCTTCTGCCAACCCACATTGTGCCACTTTGGGGCATGCAAAGTTATAAACTTTGCAGAAGAGGAACCCCTGCCAAACAAAAACGGAAAACATTAGTTTTTCGCTAAGGTGGGAAGTCGGTGCCACTAATGCGCTTGCTCCGCAAAACGAGTCCATTAAAGTCTCGCGAGCTATTGCTCACAAAAAGCGAGTTTTCCAATTTTAAATTTTATAAAACCTCATAAAAAATATATTTAATTATTTAAACAAATCAATATCAGGATCAAACATATAATAATTGTCACTGGCCACTTTAGGCTTAAACCCAAGTTTTTCACTAATTGTGACATCGTTTACATTGGCTTCTACAAGATTTCTAATCTTCTCCATTAAGCCTGTTTGTGCAAATGATACGCTATCGTGATCTGTAACGATAATGTGGTCTAACACTTCAATTTTATAAGTTAACAACATTCTATATAATTTTGTTGTTAATTCTCCGTCTGGAACTGAAATATTCAATGATCCATCAACATGATTGTGCGCTAACACAATATATCTTGGACCTACTTGCAAAAGTTCTTTAACTGCGACATTTAAGTCGAGTTCTGCTTCACTAATTTTGCCTGGCTTACTTAAATGTAAGGTAGACAAGTGATGCATTTTTTCATCTAAACAAATTGCAATTAGTTTTTCTTTATTTTTAAATTTTAAACAATCATGCGCATAAAGGGTAACATCTTGCACGTTGGTAAACTTTTTAACAACATGACTTTGTAAACTTGATCTTTTAAAAAATTCTCCTAATGAACAAAGAAAAAGCGCTGCGTTTTCTCCAACTCCATTAACATGCATAAGTTCCTCTGTTGAAGAGCTTAAAACGCCCAAAAGATTACCAAAATTATTTATTAAATTATGTGCAACAGGATTTGTATCGGCTCGAGGAATTACATGAAAAAGAATATACTCAAGTAATTCATGGTCTTGCATGGGCTCAAACCCAAACTTTTTTGCTTTTTGTCTAACGCGCTCGCGATGAGCCGCATGAATATTTTTATCATTTGTTTTCATAAGCATATTATATTAAATTTTAACAAAATTGCCAAATATTTTAAAAACTTAATTGAATTTATTTGATTATTTTTTATTATTTTGTTAACAT
>CAMUNJ010000029.1 GCA_947090235.1 uncultured Bacillota bacterium | reverse complement strand
AATTGATGAAAGTTTTGTTGTTCTTGCAAACTTTGCAAATTGTATTGAAAATAAACTTTTTGCAGAAAATTTTATGAAGAAATTGGGAATAGAAGATTTTCCAGAAGGTTATAACAAGGGTGAGTGGATTATTTTTTCCTTTGATGGAATTTTGCTTCATACATTTATTCCTGCTAAGCGTGAAAAATATAATTTAGACAAGTTGTATCAAAGCCAAAAGATAGATTTGAAAGTATCAAAAAAATCTAAAAAGTAAAGGAATCTAATAATGATTAAAATTTGTTTTGTTTGTACTGGCAACACTTGTCGTTCTATTATGGCCGAACGGCTTATGAAGAGAGATTTGAAGAGGCTTAAGATAAAAGACATTTCAGTTTCTTCAAAAGGCTTAAAGGCAGATGGCGAAAATATTGCCGAAAATGCTAAACAGGCCTTGAAGCACAAAGGTGCTTTATCTTCTAACAGAAAGTCGGTAAAACTTGGCAAAATTGATCCCAAAACTATTTATGTTACTATGACAGAGCAACATAAGGTATTGATAAATTCAAAACAAGTTATTTCTTTTAAAGATTTGCTTGGACATGAAATTTTAGACCCATATGGACAGGATTTACAGGTCTATTTATCAACTTGCGACCAACTTGAAGAAGGCATTAAGATATTGATAGAAAAAATTTTTAAATGGAGAGGTTAGGTTTATGATTATACTTGCAAGTGACCATGCTGGTTATCTTTTAAAAGAAGAATTAAAAAAGTTTTTTAATAAGGAAAATATTATAACTATTGATGTAGGTTGTTATAGTCGTGAAGGTTGTGATTATCCTGATTTCGCTAAGGCGGGTTGTGCTAAAGTTTTGGAAGATGGTCGTAATGTAGGTATCTTTATATGTGGCTTTGGTATTGGAATGAGCATGGCGGCTAATCGAAATCCTAAAATTCGTGCCGCACTTTGCGACTCTGTTCAAGCGGCAACTCTTGCAAGAGAACATAACGATGCTAATGTTTTGGTTTTAGCAGGACGCAGAATAAAACCTAGAAAAGCCATCAAAATTGTAAAAGTGTTTTTAACAACTGATTTTGCTGGCGGAAGACATGCAAGAAGAATTAAAAAATTATAGGAGGACAAATGATAAACCTTGTTGTACCAATAGTTGATAAACCAGATGAATATTCTAGTATTTTGCAGGCTATCTCTTTGCGTGACGATGTTAGAATTATTGTAGGAGTAAGAGAAGAGCTTGAAGATAAGTTAAACTTGCCAAGTTCGACTGTTTTAAAGATTTATAAAAACCAAAGTCAAAAGGAAGAAATTATAAATTCTTTAAAATCTTATTTATCTGAGGGTAAAGTTGTTATTTGTCGCAGGCCTTTTACAAAAAAAGAATTAGAAAAAATAATTGAAAGTGATGCTCAAATAACATATTTTCAAGCAAAGCGTAAAAGTGGAGTTAAGGAATTTTTCAAAAATGTTATCAGCGTTGTAATCAAATTTTTATTTGGTATAAATTTCTTTGATGGCGACATTTCTTTGATTGCTTTTGATCAAGATATGGGAGAAGTTTTATGCAATGTTAATAGTCTTTCTTATGCCACAAGAGTAGATAGATGGCGTGGGGTTGAACATCAAAAAGTTGAAGCAGAAAAAGAGCCGATTGCTATTGAAGGAAATAAAAAGTCAAATATAAAAATCATTATTTTTTCGATTTTAAGTTTTATTATTCCTATTTTGGTCACAATTTTAGTTGCAATATTTGCCAAGGTTGGATTTGTAGTTGGAATGTTGCTTTTCTGTTTCTGTTTACTTGGTACTGTTGCTAGTTTACTTATGCTTTGTACACTTTATTTTAATAATAGGGTGGGTAAGAGAAATTTCGCGGATGCTCAGGAGAGATAAAAGGAGATAATTATGAAAAAAGTTAGAATTGGTATCAATGGTTTCGGTCGTATTGGCAGATTAGTATTGCGTGTTTGTGCTAAGCGTAATGATGTTGAAGTTGTTGGTGTAAACGATCCTTTCTTGGATATTGATTATGCTAAATATATGTTGGAACATGATTCTATTCATGGAAAGTTTGATGGAAAAGTTAGTGTGAAAGACAACTTACTTATAGTTAATGGCAAGAAGATTGAATTTTTTGCAGAAAAAGAGCCTGATAAACTTGCATGGAAAAGGCTTGCTGTGGATGTTGTTATTGAAGCAACTGGCAAGTTTACTTCTTTAGAAGGTGCATCATTGCATATCAAAGCAGGTGCTAAAAAAGTTATTGTTTCTGCTCCTGGCAAAAATATGCCTATGTTTGTTATGGGGGTAAATGAAAATGAATACAAGAGTGACATGAATGTAATTTCAAATGCTTCATGTACAACAAATTGTCTTGCTCCTCTAGCAAAAGTTGTAAATGAAGCGTTTGGTATTGAAGAAGGCCTTATGACAACTGTTCACTCTACAACTGCAACACAACTTACTGTTGATGGTGCAAGCAAAAAAGATTGGCGAGGTGGAAGAGCGGCTTCGTATAACATAATTCCATCTACTACCGGTGCTGCAAAAGCGGTTGGTGAGGTTATTCCAGAACTTAAAGGTAAGTTGACAGGTATGAGTTTCCGCGTTCCTACTCTTGATGTTTCGGTTGTAGATTTGACTTGCAGATTAAAAAAGCCTACAACTTACGAAAATATTGTAAAGGCAATAAAGAAGGCTGCAAAGGGTGATATGGCTGGGATTTTAGGATGGACTGAAGATGCAGTTGTTTCTAGTGATTTTATTGGTGAAAGTCAAACTTGTGTGTTTGATGTTAATTCTGGAATCATGATTAGTCCAACATTTGTTAAACTTGTTGCTTGGTACGATAATGAATGGGGATATTCTAATAAAACAGTAGATCTTGCTGTTCACATTTGTAAATAACTATCATTGGGGGAAAGATGTATAACAATAATGATAATTCAAGAATCAATAAAATACTTGAATGTGTTGCCTTTTTTGGTGTTGCTTGCATTGCAGTTTCTTTGATATTTGCAATATGTTTTCAAGGCAATAATATTGTGTATATATCCTTTAAAACTATTGGAGACGCAATTGCATATAGCCTTTCAATTATACTTGCATTTTTGTGGGTAAAAAGACAAAAGCATATGGCTTGGCTAATTTGTTATGTGATTTTTGTTGTTGTTATTATAGTTTTATATGTGATGGGGATTGTTCACGCGTTTTAATTTAGAGGCAAAAGATGATAAAATATATAACCAGTGGAATTTTATTAGGCCTTGCAATATTATTTGCATGTCTGTATTCAGTTTGGGGGGGATTTTCTTATTTCGCCCTAACTTTTGGTTGTCTTTTATGTTTAATGTGGGCTATTATTTGGATAATTGATTATGTGTACACATATAAACGTGAAAATTTAGAAGAAAGGTTTAGAATTTTTTGTGCAGTTTTGATAAATTCTTCGGCATTAACACTTGATCTTATTCAAAAAAATGATAAAATATATTATAAGAAATTTAAACGCACCTTGATTAAAGAAAAGTTAATTTGTTGGTTAAAAATATTTTTCGCACTTGGTATTTTTATTGCTTTGTTCTATTTTTTCTTTTAAAAAAAGTCTAAGATAATAAATCTTTGTCGAATTATCTCGCTTTTGTATAGAAAGCGTGATTTTTAGTTGTTTTCTTGATAAAAGTGTGCTATAATTTCATGGAAAAAAGGAGATTAATTATGTATACTTACGAAATAAAAAACAAACAAGGCGTTTTGAAGGTTAAAGTTTCTGCAGAGGAATTTGAAAAGGCTGTTCAAAATGCATACGAAAAAAACAAAGGAAAATTCAAGGTTCAAGGTTTTAGACCTGGCAAAGCACCAAGAAGAGTTATCGAACAAACTTATGGAGATACAGTTTTCTTTGACGAAGCGTTTGAAGAAGTTGTTTCTGGCGAATATTCAAAATTCTTAGAGGAAAATTTGCAAGTTAGACCAGCGGGATATCCTAATGTAGAAACAAATTCTTTTACGCTTGATAAAGGTATAGAAGCAACTCTTACTTTTGACCTTATTCCTGAGGTTGAACTTGGTTCTATTTCTGGTTTAAAGGCAAAACTTGTTGAACCAAAGGTTGAAGCAAAACAAATCAATGATGCTATAGAAGGCTTGAGAAATTCTCATGCTAGATTTGTTGAAAGTGATAAAGTTGCAGAAAATGGTGACTTTGCTACTATAGATTTTTCTGGCTCTGTTGATGGGGTTAAGTTTGATGGTGGCACTGCAAGTGATTATAAACTTGAACTTGGATCACATACATTTATTGAAGGTTTTGAAGAGCAAGTTGTAGGTATGAAGGTTGGGGAAAAGAAAGATGTTAAAGTGACATTCCCACAAAACTATCATGTGGATACTTTGAAAGGTAAACCAGCAGTTTTCGAAGTTGTTCTTAAAAAAGTTGAGAAAAAAGAACTCCCAGAAGTTAACGATAAGTTTATTTCTGATGTGACAGAGTTTGAAACTCTTGAAGAGTACAAAAAAGATTTGACTTCAAAATTGAAGGATGAAGCAAAAAAGAAAGCACAAATTGACTATGAAGCAGCACTTTTGGAAGAAGTATCTGAAAGAAGTAAAGTTGAAATCCCTGCATCTATGGTTGAACAAGAAGTTCATGATATGATTCATGATTTTGAACATCGTTTATCTCATCAAGGCATGAAACTTGAAGATTATATAGATTATTTAGGAACTACTTTAGATGCTTTTAAAAAAAACAGAGAAGAAGATGCTAGAAAAAATATCAAAACACGACTTGTTCTTCAAAAAATTATTGCAGACAATAAAATCTCTGTTTCAAATAGCGAAATGGAAGCAAAAATTAAGTCTTATGCAGAGCAATATGGAATGCAGGTTGAAGATATGAAAAAGAGTCTTTCTCAACAAGATTATCTTTATTTCCAAAATCAAGCAATGATGGAGAAAATTATTTCTTTCATAAAAGAACAAAATAAATAATCTTATCTAATGATTAGACAATTTTCTTATAAGTATTTTGTATATAATATTTAAGGCAAAAAGGAGAAATCTATGTTAATTCCTATGGTAGTAGACCAAACCGGAAATAGTGAAAGGTCTTACGACATTTATTCTAGACTTCTTGAAGATAGAATTGTCTTTTTAAATGGTGAAGTGGACGATAATACAGCAAATTTGATTGTCGCTCAACTTTTATATCTAGAAGGTAAAAATCCTGATAAAGATATCTTTCTTTATATCAACAGTCCAGGTGGAAGTGTGACTGCAGGCTTTGCTATATATGACACTATGAAATATATCAAGTGTGATGTCTCAACAATTTGTGTTGGTATGGCTGCGTCAATGGGAGCATTTTTGCTTGCAGGTGGAAGCAAAGGTAAAAGATTTGCTCTTCCTAATAGTGAAATTATGATACATCAACCTTTAGGTGGTGCTCAAGGTCAGGCAACTGATGTTCAAATTCGTACTTTGCACTTATTGAAAACTAAGGAAAGATTGAATAAAATTTTAAGTGAAAACACAGGTAAGCCTCTTGAAATAATAGAAAAAGACACAGATAGAGATAATTTTATGTCTGCAGAAGATGCTAAAAATTATGGCATAATTGATGATATTTTTGTCACAAGAAAAAATACTGATAAAAACAGTAAATAGAGATATATTATTAAGGGAGGATTTTCTCCCTCTCTTTATGTTAGGCTTGGAGGTTGAATATGAAAGAAGAAGAAAGTTATAGTTGTTCTTTTTGTGGAAAAAAACAAAAAGATGCTAAAAAATTGATTGCAAGCCCTGGTGGTGAAGCATTTATTTGTGATGAATGTGTTGCTATTTGCCGTGACATTATGCACGAAGAAAACAAGCAGACTAATGAATTTGAAGCGATAGAACTTCCTACTCCAGAAGAAATTAAAGGTAAACTTGATGAATATATTATTGGTCAAGATGATGCTAAACGAGTTTTAGCAGTTGCTGTTTATAATCACTATAAACGAATCAATTATAACTATACTGTTAAAAATAAAAAAGATGAAATTGAACTTGAAAAAAGCAATATTCTTATGGTTGGGCCAACTGGGTCAGGTAAAACATTGCTGGCAAAAACCTTGGCTAAAATTTTAAAAGTTCCTTTTGCATCTGCAGATGCTACTACTTTGACCGAAGCAGGATATGTTGGTGATGATGTGGAGAATATTTTACTCAAACTCATTCAAAATGCTGATTATGATATTGCTAAAGCACAACGCGGGATTATATATATTGATGAAATTGATAAAATTGCAAAGAAAACACAAAATGTTTCTATAACTCGTGATGTTGCCGGCGAAGGAGTACAACAGGCACTTTTAAAAATTATGGAAAGTACTATTGCAAGTGTGCCTCCACAAGGGGGTAGAAAACATCCACATCAAGAAATGTTGCAGATAGATACTACAAATATTTTGTTTATTTGTGGTGGAGCATTTGTTGGATTGGATAAAATAATAGAGGCAAGAAAAAATGATACCTCTCTTGGATTTAATGCTTCTATAAAGACTGAACAGGAAAAAAGCGAAGTGAATTTTGTTAAAGATATTCAACCAAATGATATGATTAAGTTTGGTCTTATTCCTGAGTTTGTAGGGCGTTTGCCTGTTCAAGTAGGTTTGGATGATTTAGATAAAACTGCATTGACTCGAATTTTAACAGAACCAAAAAATTCTATAGTAAAACAATATAAACTTATGTTTGAAATTGATGGAATAAATCTCGAATTTTCTAATAATGCTATAGAGGCTGTTGCAAAGAAAGCAATGGATTTAAAAACTGGAGCAAGAGGGCTTAGAACAATTCTTGAAAAGAAAATGAATAAACTTATGTATGAAGCACCAAGCCATAAAGATATCAAAAAAATTGTTGTTACCGATAAGTTTATAGAAACTGAAGATGCTGAACCAGAGATAATCAAACTTGAACTTCCTGAAAATAAAAAAGAGGTAATTTGATAAAAAAATATATGCATACTAGTATAGAAAATAGGCTAGTATGTTATTTTTTAATAACAAATTTAGACTAGTGTTGGATTAAGTTTTGGTGTAAAATTGGGAACAAAAAAGATTCAACTTTTCATATATAACATAAGGAGGTAAAATAATGAGAAGTGTGTTTTCTTCGCTAAATGTTTCTAATAAAAACAATTTAACATTAACGGCACAAAATGCTCGGCTTGACATTATTGGTGAACTTGAAGCAATTGTTATGTATCAAAATCACTTTGATGCAACTGATGATCAGGATGCTAGAAAAACTATTGCTGATATTATGGAGGAAGAAAAAGTTCATGTTGGGCAATTGTTTGGTCTTCTTTTTAAACTTGATCCAGAATCTAAAGTTCAGTTTGAAAAAGGATATACCGAATTTATGCAACAAGATTAAAAAAAGTGGCTGATGCCACTTTTTTAATTCTCTAAATTTTGATTTTTCCAATCTACAAGGTCTTGATGATAGTCAATAAGTGACTTGTTTGTTGGGAGGAATAATTTGTTAAAATTTATTTTCATTTCTTTATTTAATTCAGCAAAATTATATTTTAAATTCAAAGAAATTATATATCCTTCTGCTTTTGTAAATATATTTCCATGAGTTAAGTTGCCAATATACATATTAGTGTTGTTAAAATAAAATTCGTCATTATTAGATGATGACCATAGAGAATCTTCTTGATTAAAAACATCGTAAATATTAGGCTCAGGGTTGAATATATCCTCAATTGGTTGCCCTTTAGTATAAGGTGTTTTTACATATTCATATTCGTCTTTCTCTTGATTTGTATCAAACACTTCTGCAAAAGCAGTAATATTTTCCATTGATTGTGGCTGTAGTTTTGTGCCTAATTTTTCTGTTATATTTGATATGTCAGAAGGTAGATAAGTACTACTTTGGATTTCTTGCTTCAAAACTAAAGCATCCATTTCTTCTATCATTGCATTAATAATGCGTAGTTTTGTGTTTTTATAATCATATTGATTATTTTCATTATAATGTTCTATAAAACTTTCAATTTCTTGGTCGGTTTTAGTATTGTTTGGATAACGATATAAAGCATCTAAAAATGCAACATCAATTTTATATAAGCCAACCATTTTTGTTGTTAATGATTGCATTATTGTATCTTCAGTAGCATTTTCATTTAAGTATGCGTCACCACAACCAAAGGTGTGCATAAATTCATGTCTAAAAATGTGTGAAAAATAAAAACCATTATTAGTGTATCTTTGATTTAAAACAATATCGCAATTTACATATTCAAAACCAACAAAACCTTTATCGCGATCTTCCAAATAAGTTTTTGTTTGGCCTCCAACATTTCCATTTATTTCACCTATGTAAACATCGATTGCATATTCGTCTTTGTCTAGATCTTCTTGAGTAGGAGAGTAATTTAACACAAAGTTGTAGTTTGGATTTATAACTTTAAAAATTTGATTAAATTCTTCTATAGTGTCTTCTAAGATTATTTTTTGAGTTAAATTTGGCTCAAAACAAATATTAACATTTGTTGGCTTGTTTTTATAGTAGGCTCTGCGAGATAGCCCATTGTTGGAGATATAAGCATTTTCTAAACCGCCATAAATTTCTTCAAGTTTGTCATAAGTGTCTTGTAGTTCTGGTAAACGAATTACATCAGCAATTTCTGGCTTGCTAGGCTTGCTTGGGTTGTCAGGTTGTATAGGGAGAGTGATTGCTGGATTTGACGAACAGCCAGAAAGTAGTGCTGTCATAACAAAAATACAACCCAATTTTTTGAGTTTGTTTGTAAACTTAAAATTTCTATTATTTTTTATCATAATAATATTATATTATAAAATTGAGTATAAGTCAATAGTAAAGTTTTGTTTAATGCGTGAGAGGCGACGCAAAAAAATATACCAGTAGATTGGTTTTTGGTTAAAGCCGACTACGATTTAAAATTGAACTCTGGAGGGAGTTATGTTTCCACCTAAAAAACAAGACAGAAAACAAAAAAAAGATTTTGTATAAAACAAAACCTTTACTTTTAATGGTGCGGGCGGTGGGGGTTGAACCCACACTCTGATTAGGAAC